>CALBHI010000381.1 GCA_937894535.1 uncultured Verrucomicrobiota bacterium | reverse complement strand
CTTTTCCGTGACCTCGTTTGCGTACCCGATCTTCCGCGCCCTGAAGGTGCGACCTGATGGGTTTGTTGAAATGTTCTGGCCGGAAAACCGCACCGTGCGTTCGCAGGACCTGCCTGAAGCCTGGCACGATGCCGGGCAATTCTACTGGATTGATGTCGCCCGGTACCGCGCAGCCCCGCGCCTGTTCTCCGACCGTTCCGCGCCGGTTCCGCTGCCGCGCCACCGCGTCCAGGACATCGACACCGAGGAGGATTGGCGGCGCGCCGAAGTCTTGCACGCCGTGCTCGCCGCGGGGGAGTCCAGACCATGAACCGCTTTGAGACCATCATCACGTTGCCATCCGGGCGTCGCATCGGGGAAGGCCAACCCGCCTACCTGATCGCCGAATTATCCGGCAACCACAACGGTCGCCTTGAGCGTGCGCTGGAGTTGGTGCGCGCGGCGAAGGCGTCCGGCGCGGATGCGGTCAAGTTGCAGACCTATACGGCCGATACCCTGACCATCGACAGCGACCAGCCGTATTTCAGGATCAGCGGCGACAATGCCTGGAAGGGACGCACCCTGTATGACCTCTACCAGGAGGCCTCGACGCCGTGGGCCTGGCACGAGGCCCTGTTCAACGAGGCACGGGGCCTCGGCCTCGACGTGTTCTCCACGCCGTTCGACGAAACCGCCGTGGATTTCCTGGAACAGCTCGGCGCGCCGATCCACAAGATCGCCTCGTTTGAGTTGACCGACCACGAACTCGTGCAGCGGGTCGCCGCCACGATGAAGCCCGTGATCATGTCCACCGGCATGGCCTCGGTGGAAGAAGTCCGTGAAGCCGTCGATGTCATCGCCGCCACCGGCAACCGGAAACTGATCCTGCTCAAGTGCACCAGCGCGTATCCATCGCCGCTGGATGAAATGAATGTCCGAGCGATTCCCGCGCTCCGCGACCTGTTTGGCACGCCGGCCGGCTTGTCCGACCATTGCCTCACCGAACGGGCCGCGGTGGCATCCATCGCCCTCGGCGCCTGCGTGATCGAGAAACACCTGACTCTGGCCCGCGCCGATGGGGGACCTGACGCCTCGTTTTCGCTGGAGCCTGCCGAGTTCCGCCACATGGTCGAGGTCGTGCGCGAAACCGAGCAGGTGCTGGGCTCCGGGGTGCTCGGCGCCGGCGGCACCGAGGCCGCGAACGTGGTGTTCCGTCGCTCCATCTTTGCCGTGAAGGATATTCCCGCCGGCGCTCCGCTGACCCGCGACAATATCCGGGTCATCCGGCCCGGCCACGGCTTGGCTCCGAAACATCTTGTGGCCGTCTTGGGTCGTACCGCGAAAAGCGCCATCGCCCGCGGTACGCCGCTGACCCCGGACCTCTTGAACCCGTGAAGCCCGAACCCGTCGATGTGGAACTGATCCCGCTCGCCGAGGAGCACACGGAGTGCATCCTCCGCTGGCGCACCGACCCGGAGGTGGCGCGATGGCTGTGCAGCCCGGCGCCTCCGTCGCGCGAGGAACACCTGTCCTGGCTGAAAACCCTCGGGGAAAAACGCGTGGAATTCGTCATCCTCGCTCTGCCGGCGCGGGTGCCGGTGGGCACCATCGGACTGAGCCAGATCGACCGGTGCCACCGCAACGCCGAGTACGGCATCCTGGTCGGCGAGGCGGCGTACCGCGGTCGTGGCGTTGCACGGGTGGCCAGTCGACGGATCCTTGATTTCGCCTTCCGCGACCTGGCGTTGCACCGGGTGTTCTTGCGGGTAATGGCGCACAACGAGGCGGCGTTGCGGCTGTATGACCGGATTGGTTTTGTGCGCGAAGGTGTCATGCGTGAACATGTGTTCGTGGGAGGAATTCCCCGCGACATCGTGGTGATGGGCATCCTGGAGTCGGAATGGACGTGCCGCGCATAGCTGTTGTCACCACGGCGAATGCCCGGATCGGTACCGGCCACCTGCGGCGCTGCCTGACCCTGGTCGATGAACTGGTCCGTGCCGGCGCCTCGGTCGGATTGTGGGTGTATGCCGGTGATCCGGCGATGGCCGGCTGGGTCTCTCCGCAGGTCGCCACCTCGGTGATCGATCCTGCGCTGACCCTGGAGCGGGCGCTCGAGGCGGGAGGGCGCTGCCCGATCATGGTGATCGATTCGTACGATGTGTGTGATAACCACGTGGCTCCGTTGGTGAAAGCGGGGTGCCGTGTTTTGCTCATGGATGATCTGGCCGACCGTCCGCTCACCGCCACCTGGCTGCTCAACAGTTGCGTGGAGGACCCGTCGGTGTACCGCGGCCTCACCGGCGCGGCATTGCTGCTCGGTCCGTCGTGCGCCCTGTTGCGCCCGCAGTTCCGCGATCTTCCACCGCGGGCTCCGGCCGGGGATATCCGCCGTGTGCTGCTTTCCTTCGGAGGATCCGATGTGCTGCGGCTGAATGAACGCGCCGTGCGCTGGCTGGATGCCATCGGCGCCGGTTGGGACGTACGGGTCATCGCCGGTCCCCTGACGACCAGCGCTGCCTCGTCCAGTCCGGTGCACCGCATCGAACATGTGCGGGACGTAAGCGATATGGTGGCGCAGATGCGCTGGGCCGACCTGGCCATCACCGCGGCCGGCCAGACCACCTTTGAACTGGCGGCGACAGGATGCCCGGCCGTATGCCTCAAGGTGGCGGATAACCAGCGGTTCACCGGCGAATTGGCCGCACGGCGCGGTTACGCCGTCGTGGCCGACGCCCGGCAGGCGGATGACGCCGCCATCACCGGCCTTGTCCGGAGCCTGGTCGATGACCCGGCTGCGCGGAACGCGATGGCGGTCGCCGGCGCAGCGGCCGTGGATGGGCAGGGTGCGGTGCGCGTGGCCGAAACACTGTTGGCGGCGTGATGGAAACAGACATGACACGGGTCGGCATCATCGATTACGGCATGGGCAATTTGACCTCGGTGCGGAATGCCTTCGCGGCGATCGGTGCGGCGGTGGAGGTACTCCAGCAGCCCGATGACATCGCCGCGGTGTCGCACCTGGTGTTGCCCGGGGTAGGGGCGTTCGGCGACGGCATGAAGAACCTGTCGGAGCGCGGTTGGATTCCGGCCATGGAGCAATTCGCGTTGGTACAGAAGAAACCTTTTCTCGGCATCTGCCTCGGACAGCAACTGCTCGCCCGGCGTGGCACCGAACACGGTGATTTTGCCGGTCTCGGCTGGATCCCCGGCGAGGTTGTGCGTTTCGCCGGTCTCGATCCTTCGCTGCGGGTGCCCCACATCGGCTGGAACGATGCCGTGCCGGTGCACCGCAACAGCATGTACCGCGAAGGATTCGACCAACCGGGTGTCTTCTACTTCGTGCACAGCTACCACCTCGTTCCCGATGATGCATCCGTGGTCGATGGCTGGTGCGACTACGGCATCCGCTTTGCCGCCAGCATCAGCCTCGGCAACATCTGGGCCGTCCAGTACCACCCGGAAAAAAGCCAGAAGGCCGGCTTGCAAATTCTCCGTAATTTCATCGCCGCCCGATAAAGGCAACCGCGGATTACGCGGATGTCGCGGATGAAAAAAGCAACGTAATTGGATTCAAACAAGCACGGCAATCACCAGATTTTCTCTTCGTATCCGCGCCATTCGCGTAATCCGCGGTTCCTCTCCGACATCATGCTCCGTCACCGCCTCATCCCCGTATTGCTTTTGAAGAACGGCCTGCTCGTGCGCAGCGAGCTGTTCGAGATCCACCAGATCATCGGCAATCCGCTGTACGAGGTTCAGCGCTTCAACGACTGGAATGTCGACGAACTGATCTACCTGGACATGACCCGCGAGGGCGACTATGACCTGCGCCGCGACGACCACAAGACCAAGGGGCTGGCCGATCCGCTGCAGATCCTCGACGAGGTCAGCCGCACCTGCTTCATGCCATTGGCCTGGGGCGGGCGCATCCGCAGCGTTGACGACATGCGGGCGCGGATCAGCCGCGGTGCCGACAAGATCACCCTCAATACCGGCGCGGTGGAGCATCCGCGCCTGATCACCGACGGGGCCACTGTGTTCGGGAACCAGGCCATGGTCGTCAGCATCGACGTGCGCACCCACGGCGATGGACGCCGCGAGGTGTTCACCCACGGCGGGCGCACTGCCACCGGCCTCGATCCCGTCGCCTGGGCCCAGGAGGCCGAACGCCGCGGCGCCGGGGAAATCCTGTTGCAGAGCATCAACCGCGACGGCACCGGCGAGGGCTACGACCTTGATCTGATCGGTGCGGTCGCCCATGCCGTGAAGATTCCCGTCATCGCCTGCAGCGGGGTGGGGCGGTTCGAGGATTACGCGAAGGCCATCAAGGCCGGTGCCTCGGCCGCGGCGGCAGCGAATATCTGGCATTTCAAGGAACTCACCGACCGACAAGGAAAACGGGCGATGGCCCGCGCCGGGATCCACGTCCGGCAATAAGGAGCTGAAGCATGCAATGGTGTACCAAGTGTGTGTATCCCGTGGTGACGGCCACGCCGACCTCGTTTGACGATCGCGGGGTCTGCTCGGCCTGCCGCGTGTCCGAGCAGCGCGACCGGATTGACTGGAACCGCCGCCGCGCGATGTTCGAGGAACTGATCGGCGAATACCGCGGCAAGGGAAACTACGACATCCTCATCCCGGTCAGCGGCGGCAAGGACAGCTACTACCAGGCCCACATGGCCCAGCAGTACGGGTTGAAGATCCTGCTGATGACCTACCACGGCAACAACTACCTGCCGGAGGGAGAGTACAACCTGTACCGCATGCGGCACCTGTTCAACGCCGACCATGTGATCATGTACCCCTCGATCGACATGCTGGTGAAGATGAACCGCCTCGGCTTCCGCCTTCAGGGCGACATGAACTGGCACAACCACTGCGGCATCTTCACCACCCCGATCCAGGTCGCGGTGCGGTACAATGTCCCGCTCATGATGTGGGGCGAGCACGGCTTCATGGATCTCGGCGGCATGTACTCCTACAACGACTTTGTCGAGTTCACCGCGAAGTTCCGCCTCGAGCATGGCCTGCGCGGCTACGACTGGCACGACTTCACCGACGAGGGGCTGGAGAAGCTCGGCCGTCCCGAACTCAAGGAGGGCCTTACCGAGAAGGACCTGCTGTGGGCGCAGTATCCGGACGATGAAGAGATCGATCGGGTCGGCGTGCGCGGTATCTACCTGAGCAACTTCTTCCGGTGGGATGCCAACGAGCACGGCCCCCTGGTCGTGGAAAAGTACGACTGGCGCCCCGCCCAGCAGCCGTTCGAGCGCACCTACCGCACTATGTCCAACCTCGACGACATGCACGAGAACGGGATCCACGACTACCTGAAGTTCGTGAAGCTCGGTTACGGCCGCGGTTCGGATCACTCCTGCAAGGACATCCGGGCCGGGATTATGACCCGCGAACAGGGCATCGAGATGGTCCGGAAGTACGACCACGTGAAACCGCGCCGCGATCTCGAACGCTGGCTGAAGTACGTCAATATGACCGAGGAGGAATTCGATGCGACCTGCGACACGTTCCGTGATCCGCGGGTCTGGCGCATCGAACATGGCCAGTGGGTCAAGGATTGCCTGTGGGGAGGGTCGCAGGCCTACGGGCCGGTGGCCAATCCCGCCGTGCTGGAAAAATTCCGTAAACTGGGAAAGGTGGCCTGATATGTCGTTCAATGAAAATGATATCCGTCCGCAGGACCTGATGGCTGGCCTTGCCGTTGAAGTCGAAGCCGACCGTCAATGGCTGGTCGACCGCCGCGACCAGTTTGTTGCGTGTGTCTGTCCGGTGTGTGGCGGTGCGGGTCAGCCCGCCTTCACGAAGAAGGAGATGACCTACGAGCGATGCCCCTCGTGCCGGACCGTGTTCATGAATCCCCGGCCGAGCGAGGCCCTGCTGCACGGGTTCTATACGCAGTCGCGAACCTATGCCTACTGGAACCGCCACATCTTCCCGGCCAGCGAGACTGTACGCCGCTCGCGCATCTTCGTGCCGCGCGCCGAACGGGTGCTCGGGTTCTGTCGCCAGTACGGGGTCAAGACCGGATCGCTTCTGGAAATCGGCGCCGGTTTCGGCACGTTCTGCGAGGAGGTTGCCAAGCGCAACGTGTTCAAGCGCGTCATTGCGCTGGAGATGACCCCGGGATTGGCCGCGACCTGCCGCCAGCGCGGGCTTGAGGTCATCGAGCAACCGGTGGAGAAACTTGACCTTCCCGCCCATTCGGTGGATGTGCTCGCCGCGTTCGAAACCCTCGAGCATCTGTTCAGTCCGCGCGAATTTCTCACCGCCTGCCGGCGCCTGCTCGCGCCGGGCGGTCTGCTGGTGATCACCTGTCCGAGCATTGACGGGTTCGACGTGATGGCCCTGCGCGAAATCTCCGACACGGTGGACCATGAGCACGTGAACTACCTGAATCCCGGCTCGATCCGCCAGTTGGCCGATTCCTGTGGATTCGATGTCCTGGAAGTGCTTACGCCCGGCCAACTCGATGCCGACATCGTCCGCAACAAGGTGCTGCAGGGCGCGTTCAGCCTTGAGCAGCAGCCGTGGCTGCAGCACGTGTTGATCGACCGCTGGGATGATCTCGGCGCCAAGTTCCAGCAGTTCCTCGCGGAGAACCAGATGTCCACCCACATGTGGATGGTCGCCACCGCCAAGGCCTGAACCGTTCCGCCGTTGCCCGCACCAGCATGACCGCCAAGGCAAAGCCCTATTTCTTCTGGAGCCTCCCGCAGGAGGGCGCCTTCCCCGCCGCTCTGCGGGCGCGCTATCCGGACGTATGCGTGGTTCCCATGCATGCCGAATGCCTGGACACGGTGCGGTCGCTGTTCCGGGAGGAGGAATGGATCGATCCGTCCTCCGCCTTTGCTCCGGGCGAATTGGCGGAACTGGATGCCGCGGTGATCCGTTTTGAGAACGACTTTCGCGAACGGTTGCGCAGGTGCGGTCAGCCGTGGCTGGCCAGCATGTGCTATGACACCGTGCGCACGGTGTGTTATGCCACCTTCCGCCTTTGGCGTTTGCTGGGCATCCTGTCCGCCCGGTTGGATTATTACCGCGCGGAAATACAGCCGGCCTTTTCCCAGATCCATCAATCCTTCCATCGCCGGGTGGAACAGTTCATGTTGCGCACCACCATCGCCGATCTCCACACCACGGCATGGGAGACGCCACGGCAGCGTCGGATCCGGAAAAACAGTCTCAGGTTCAAGCGCCGGATGGGCCGGTTGGTGAACCGCCATGCCGGACGGTGGATGCGACGCGTGGTGGAGCAGCCGATGCCATCCGGTCGTTGCGACGTCCTGGTGGCGGGATTGCTTCGCACCGATGTGCATGCCCAGCGGACCTTGGTGCGGCGGCTGCGTGAAGAGGTCGAGGGACCGGTAACCTGGTATGTCTACGGCGGCGGGAGTCTGGCCATGGCCAAGGACGAGGTGCGGTCGTCAGATGCGCTTCCGGACCATGTTCCTGTGACCAGCCTTGATCAGTTTGCCTGGCGGTGGCCGATTGCCGGGACATGGTCGCGGGCGGATCTGGTGG
Source organism: uncultured Verrucomicrobiota bacterium (assembly GCA_937894535.1). Classification (GTDB taxonomy): domain Bacteria; phylum Verrucomicrobiota; class Kiritimatiellia; order CAIVKH01; family CAIVKH01; genus CALMUP01. The sequence continues at coordinate 3,870 of CALBHI010000381.1, read as the reverse complement.
CGCAGGCGGAGACCCTGATGGCCGGCATGACTTTTCCCTCCACGTTCCTGCCCCCGCATGCCGGTCGCCTGCTCGCGTCCGCGTTGGTGGAGTTTCATCCCGACCTGCGCTGCCACTATGCGTCGATCGCCGCCCTGATGGAGGCCGGTTCGCCGCGCCTCGTGGTCACCGACTGCAATGTCGGAACCATGGCGTTTGTAAGGGAATGGGCACGCGCGCACGGGGTTCCCTACATCAAGCTTCCACACGGATTCGAATACGAGGAGACGACCCGGTACGAATGGGACAATGCCCGGACCGGCGTGCTCGGCGCATGGCTGGAACAGCGGATTCAGCGTGACCAACCGGAATGCCCCACCTACCGCGCGGGCGGTGTCCACCTGGCTGAGCAGGCCGAGGGGCTGTCCGTTGATGAGGCCACGCTGGCCGGCTCCACCCGCGTTTTGCTGCTCGCGTCGGAGTTGTTGCGCACGGATTTCCCGGACACGCTGGAGCAGCAGGCGCAGGACCTCCGGGACTTGATGGCCGCGCTCCACGCCGGGGGCCGGATGCTCGGCATCCGCTGCCATCCGCGGAGCGCGTATGGTTGGTTCTATCGAAAGGTCGTGGACGCCTCGTGTGCCGCGGGTGCCCCGGCGGAGATGCTGGACGCACTCGCCTCGCTTCGCGACCAGGTGCTCGCGTCCGGGGCGGCGATGATCCGCATCGCCAGCAGTTCGGCCATCGTCGCCCTCTATGCGCGGTTGCCGTTGATCGGTTGGGTTCCCCGCCCGGGCCATCCGGCATCGGATGCCTTCCTGCGCGGCCTTCCCCTGCATGCATCCACCGCGGCCGAGGTGGCATCGTTGGCCGAACGGGTCGGCCGGGATCCGGATTTCCGGCGCGATGTGCTGTGCCGGCAGGATGCCTACCTCAACGAATTGGTAACCGAGCCGCAGGATGATCCGTTCGCCCGCTCGCTGGCCGTGATTCGCGAAGCGCTGTCTCCGGCACAACCGTCCTGACTTCATCCGTCATGCGCTTTCTCTTCATATCCACCGCCGAAACCCTCCCGTGGGGCGGGTCGGAATCCCTATGGGCGGAGGTGGCCCGGCACCTGCTGGCGGACGGGCACCATGTGGCCTTCTCCTACCGCTATTGGCCGGACGAGCCGGCGGTATTGGCATCGCTGCGTCGGGCGGGGGCGGTTGCGCATTACCGTCAGGCCCCGGGCGAAAACGCCTGGCCAGCGCGGATCTCCCGGGCGTTGCGCCGCAAGCGGCTGGCGGCCCGCTACCCGGCCTTCACGATGCCGCATTGGATCCTCTCCCTGGTCATGGAGGAACGGCCGGACTTCATCGTGCTGAACGCGTGCGACGCCTACATGGTCTGGCCGTATGGCGCGGCGTTCCGTCATGTGCATGCCCAAGGGATTCCATACGCGGTGATCTGCCAGTTGGAGGACGAGTCCCACATGTTCCTGCCCGACAAGCGGGCCGCCTTGATCTCGCTGTATGGCGACGCCGAGACGGTGAGCTTCGGTTCGTCCTTTGGCGCGAAACTGGTTGCCCGCCAGTTGGCGATCAATCTGCCGAAGGTAGAGGTTTTCGACAACCCTCCGAATTGTTCGGGTCAGATCCAGCCATGGCCTCACCCGTCGACCGGGGTCCGGCGGTTCGCCTGTGTCGGCCGACTCGATGTCCCGGCCAAGGGCCACGATGTGATCCTCGCCAGTTTGGCCGCCCCGGCCTGGCGTGACCGCGCGTGGCGCCTGTCGTTCTACGGCAAGGGGCCGGAAGAGGATCACCTGCGCCGCCTGGCCACGCATTACGGGTTGTCGGACCGGGTGGACTTTGCCGGGTTCAAGGGGAACATCGATTCCGTATGGGCCGGCGAGGAGGTTTTCCTGCAACCGAGTCCCAAGGAAGGGACGCCCATGACCGTGGTCGAAGCCATGTCGGCCGGCCGGCCCGGTGTGGTCAGCGACATCGGCCGCATGCCCGACCTGGTGGAGGAGGGCGTATCCGGGTGGGTGTGTTCGCGCGGGGCACCGAGTTTCTCAGCCGCCCTGGAACGGGCCTGGGCGCAGCAGGACCGCTGGCCGGACATGGGCCGCGCCGCCCATGCGACCATCCGCGCCACGTGGAGATTCGACTACGCCCGGCAGATGGCGGAACAGTATGTGCGCTTGCTGGACCACTGAGGACACGCCGTGGAACAGAGATCCCTTGAACACATATTTAGCGCGTTGAACGACGCGAAGGTTTGCTATTTCGTGGTTGGTGGACTCGCTGTCGTGGCGCATGGATATGTGCGTACCACCACTGACCTTGATTTGGTCATCGGGCTTGCTCCGGACAATATCACGCGAGGGTTGCAGGCCTTGATCGGTATCGGGTACCGCATGGCGATTCCCGTCAGTGTCGAGCAGTTTGCCGATGCAGGCCAGCGTGATGCGTGGCGACGGGACAAGGGTATGCTGGTGTTGAAATTGTGGAGTGATCAGCACAAGCGCACCCCGATCGACGTATTCGTTTACGAACCCTTTGATGTACGGCTTGAGGAAAAGAAGGGTGTACGCGTGATCTGGAACGAAGACCTGAGCGTTCCGGTGGTGAGCAAGGACACCTTGCTGGCGATGAAGCGGGAGGCCGGACGTCCGCAGGATCTGGCGGATATCGATGCCTTGGAGCAATTGGACTCATGAAGCAGATACGCGCAGAGAAAAAAGCACCGGAACCCATCAACTGGAAGGTGTGCACCTCCGCCGGTTCGCGCCAGGACACCCTCCGGCAGGCGGCCTCCATGAGTTTTGTCGAAAAAGTGGCATGGCTTGAAGCCGCCGAGACCATCGCCCATCGTTTCCGCGTCACACAACAAAAGCCGCGGAATCCATGAACATGTCTCGGGGCGCTTCATGCTCCTGCCTTCGTCTCGCCTCGAACACCCGGCGCCTACAGTCTTCGGTCTATCGTCTACAGTCTATGAGGAGATCCACATGAGCGAACACGTATCCGAAACATCCAAATGCCGGGCGCGCCTGGCCCCGTACTGCAAGGGCAACGGCCTTGACCTCGGTTGCGGCGGCGACCTGATCGTGCCCGATGCCATCGGCGTGGACATGCCGCGCCCGTACACGTCGGTGGGTGACCGTCCGGTGCACCTGAAGGGCGATGCGCGCATGTTGACCTGGTTTGTCGATGAGTCGATCGACTACATCTTCTCCTCGCACCTGCTAGAGGATTTCGCCAACACCGAGGAGGTGCTCACCGAATGGCTGCGCGTGTTGAAGCCGGGCGGGGTGTTGATCCTTTTTCTTCCGGTGGAGCAGGTGTACCGCAAACACTGTGCCGCGACCGGCCAGCACTACAACGAGTCGCATGCCGTGCCCGACATGAGCCTCGATTACATCCGCGGCATCTACAACAAGATCGGGGTGACCGAGGAGGTGCACGGGACCCCGCTGGTCGATGCATACTCCTTTGAGATCGTGGTGCGCAAGGTGAAGAGCCTGCCGCGTTCCGCCGCGTTTGGCGGCACCTACCACGCTAAGATCCGCGAACTCGAATGGATCATCGACGAGATCAAGAAGTCCCCGACCTTCAAGATCGGCGAACGCATCGCCGGTGTCGCCAAAGCGCTTGGTCTGGTCAAGAAGGGATGAGGATTCGGGACGCGAGATACGGGACGCGGGATGTTCGTTAAGATTGGCTGTCAGGCGAGGTTTCAATGGTGTGTAAATGACCGTCGACGTACCCTTTTCAAGGGTTGGCGAAACCTCATCTCGTATCTCGCATCCCGTATCCCGCCACAGTCCACCGTCTACGGTCTATTGTCTACCGTCTAAATCCCCATGCACCTCGTCCTTATCAAACCCGACGGAATTGGCGA
>CALBHI010000380.1 GCA_937894535.1 uncultured Verrucomicrobiota bacterium | reverse complement strand
TCATCATCAACGCCCTGTGGGCGGTCGGGGTGTTACTGGTCACCGCCCTGCTGGTGGTGCCGGCTGCTGCCGCCCGGAATCTCGCCGGATCAACCCGTGGCTTATATTGGTGGTCGTTCATCATCAGCATCAGTTCCTCGCTGACCGGGTTAATCCTATCCGCCCAACCCTGGGCACGCACCGCCACCGGGCCGACGATCCTGCTGGTGGCCTGTGCGTGGTTCCTGATCAGCCTGGCGGTAGCCCGCATCCGATTCCGTTGAGTTTCGAACCCGATTGTCGTATAGATGGTCGAAGCATTTCCAATTCCATGCGCACCCGCATTCAACAAGTTACCGGCATCGCCGCGCTGACCGCCCTCGAGGCGTCGCGGCAGCCGATTTTCCTGCTGCTGACCACCTCCGTGCTGGCCTTCATCGCCCTACTGCCGTTCCTGATCACCCACGTAATCGGCGACGCCGCACGCATCGTCCGCGACAGTGCCCTCGCCACCCAACTGGTATCCGGCCTTATCCTCGGCTGTTTTGCCGCCTCCGCCACCATCGCCCGCGAACTGCGCCGCGGCACCCTCGCCTCGATCCTCAGCAAACCGGTGAGCCGCACCGGCTTCTTCCTCGCGAAGTTTGCCGGAGTGGCCCTGGTCATGCTGGTCTTCACCGCCATCACCACCATGGCCACCATGCTCGCCGTGCGCACCGCCGCCGAAGCCTATGTCTTCGACTGGTGGGGCTCCGGTCCGCTGCTCGCCGCCCTGTTTCTCGCCTACGCCTGGGCCGGACTGACCAACTACCTGACCCGTCGCCCCTTCGTGTCCCGCACCTTCCTGCTCGTCGCCCTCGCCGTGACCGCCGCCTTCCTCGTCTCATGGTCCCAACCCGGCCCCGACCCGGCAACCTCCGCGCTGCCCTGGAACATTCTCCCCGCCGGCGTACTGCTCGCGCTGGCCATGCTGCTGCTCAGCGCCTTTGCGGTCAGCTTGGCCACCCGGCTCGACATGGCCCCGACCCTCGTCGCCTGCCTCGGCATCCTGATGTTCGGCCTGATGTCCGATTACTTGTTCGGCCGCCAAGCCCATGAACAGTGGTATTACGCCCTTCTTCATGACATCATCCCCAACTGGCAGCATTTCTGGGTGACCGACGCGCTGAAAAGCGGCTCGATCCCGTGGCCCTACACCGGTACCGTGGCCCTCTACACCGTCGTGTATGCCGGCGTCGTGTTGACGGGGGGCCTGTGGAGTTTCAACCGCATGGAAGTGACATGATAAACCGGCCCGACAACATCCCTGACCGGAGCAGCCGTCCATGAGCCGCGCCGTTGCCGAAAAAACCGCCTCCTGGGGTGCCGTGTTCAGCCTGCTGCTCGCCGCCCTCGTCATCGGCATGACCCGGTTGACCGGGCTGCTGATCTTCACCTCGGTGATCCCGCTGCTGTTCGCCTCTGTCGCTGTCCACCTTATCGTCTTCCTGCGCCTGCGCCTCACCCGCCTCGCCGAGGAAGAAGCGCGCGACCAGGCCCTGGCCCACCAGGAAAACCCCGCGGCGGCCCTGTTCGCCCGCGATGAAACCGCCCCGTTTACCGCCGCACGCACCCGTCGCCAACTGGAAACCTATGCCATCCCCTGGCTGGCCCCGTTGCTTGGCCTGCTGCTGATCGCCTGGTGCTGGCGTTATCTGAAATACTTGCCCTGGGACCTCGTGACCCCCACCAGGTTGCCCGCCTCCTCCGCCCTGTTCGGCGCAGTCGCCTTCGCCACCTTTCTGCTCAGCCGGTTCCAGCTCGGACTCAGTCGCGAGGCGGGTGCCCGCCTGTTGCGTGGCCCTGGTATCCTGACCGGGCTGATCTGCTGGACCGCCATCGCCGGCTGCATCGGCGCTCTGGCCACCCACGTCGGATTCACCACCATCCCGACCTGGATCAGCTGGGCCTTGCTCGCCGCCACGGCGCTCATCGGTGCCGAATTGGTCCTGAACAGCTTGGTTGGCTTGTATGCCCACCACAACGAACCGGAAAACACCCGCTACGAAAGCCGCCTCGGCGCCCTGCTCATCGCTCCCGGCATCGTGACCCGCAGCGTCACCGACGCGATGGACTACCAGTTCGGCATTTCCTTTTCGAAAAGCTGGTTCTTCCAATTGATTCGTCGCGCCATCCTGCCCCTGCTGCTCTTCCAGGGCGCCGTACTCTACGCGATGTCCTGCTTCGTATTCCTCGCGCCGCATGAAGTGGGAATTCGCGAACAATTCGGCCGTCCCCTGCGCGATGAACCTGCCCTGGCCAGCGGATTCCACACCAAACGCCCCTGGCCGTTCGAATCCATCCGCCGTGTCCCGATCGGCCGGATCCACCGCATCGAAATCGGCTTTACCCCCCACCCCGGTGGCGAACGCCCCGCCGTCATGACCTGGACCGTTCCGCATTACGAACAGGAAGACATCTTCCTGCTCGCCTCGCCCTCCACCGCCACCAACCGCGCCGATGATGCCAGCGGTGTGGTCGTTGGCATGGCCACCCTGAACCTGCCGATCGAATTCCGCATTACCAATGCCTACCAGTTCGCCTACCGTTTCGCCGAACCCGAAGCCGTGATGCGCCAACTCGCTTACCGCGTAGTCACCCGCACCCTCGCCCGCCACGACCTGAACGACGTGATGGGTCCGCGCCGCGCCACCCTCGCCGCAGCGATGAAAACCGAGCTCCAACAAACCGTCGATGCCAGCGGCCTGGGCGTCACCATCGATCACCTCGGCCTGCAAGGAGTCCATCCGCCGGTTCCTGTGGCCGATGCCTTTCAGTCCGTAGTTGGTGCGCTCGAAGAGAAAGAAGCGATCATCCTCGAAGCCCGCGCCTACACCAACCAGGTGCTACCCATCGCCCGGGCCTATGCCGACACCGCCACCCACGAGGCGGAAGCCTACCGCCATCGCCGTGTGACCCTTGCCGAGGCGGAAGCCGTCCAGTACGAGGAACGCCTCGCCGCCTACCGCCGCTCCCCGTCCGTCTTCCGCGCCTTCCACTACCTCGACCGCATCCGCGAAGCCACCGCCAACAGCCGCCTCTACGTCACCGATCTGCCCGAACGCGGCACTGAAACCCTTTGGTTGAACCTCGAGGAGAAACAATTCTCCGGAGTCCTCGACATGGCTCCACTGAAAATGGAAGGAAACCACTGATGAAATCCCGCCTGTCCATGATCGCCAGCGCCCTGGCCATCGTCACCATGATCGCCCTAACCCAGTTCTTTTTCACCGTCCGCGAGGGTGAGATCGCCGTGGTGACCAAGCTCGGGCGCCCGGTACAGGCGATTCAGGAGGCCGGCCTCTACCGCCGTCTGCCCTGGCCGTTCAACGAGATCCATCGCTTCGACAACCGCATCCGCACCCTCGAAGGCAGCTTCGAAGAAGCCCTGACCCGCGACGGCAAAAACG
>CALBHI010000379.1 GCA_937894535.1 uncultured Verrucomicrobiota bacterium | reverse complement strand
GGATCGGTGGTGGAGATTTCACGGTCCCAGTCGTAGGAGAATCCGAGCGACTGCAGTTGGGCGCGGAACCGGTCGATGTTTTTGCGTGTCGTTTCGCGGGGGTGGGTTCCGGTCTTGATGGCATAATTTTCGGCGGGCAGGCCAAAGGCGTCCCAGCCCATCGGATGCAGCACGTTGAAGCCGCGCATGCGCTTGTAGCGCACGGTAATGTCGGTGGCAGTGTAGCCCTCGGGATGGCCGACATGAAGGCCGTCCCCGCTCGGATACGGGAACATGTCGAGCACGTAGTATTTCGGCTTGGTCGGATCCGGTTCGGCCGGAGTGCGGAACGTCTTGTTGGCCAGCCAATAACCCTGCCATTTTTTCTCGATGTCGGTGAACGGATAACGCGCCATGGTGAACCCTTCAGAAAAGCCCCGACTATAGGTGATGGGGTCGAACGCGACAAGCACCCTTGTTTCCCGGTCGCCCCATCCTGTATGGTAATACCATGTTGGCGTGGGTCCCTGACACGGGCGCTTTCGCACGACGGAAGCCCTGTTTCGGGCAGGATAAGGACAAGGATGTGGAGGTGTATGTCATGACTGATCGATCGGACTGGCCGGCCGTTGAAACCGCGATTCGCACGAGCCTGCAGCGGGATGGCGCTCATCCTCTGTTGACCGAATCGTTCCTCGGCCATGCGCGGTTGGTGTTTGACGGCACGACCGGATTGATCAGCGGGCGCGACATCGCCCCGGTGGATGACCTCCCCGACTTTGAGCATCTCGGCGATGCGGAACGCCAAGCCGGTCTCGCCCAGTTGTCCCGCGTCGTCATGATCAAACTGAATGGTGGTCTTGGCACCGGCATGGGACTCGAAAAGGCCAAGTCCCTGCTCCCCGTGAAAAACGGCCTCTCCTTCCTCGACATCATCGCCCGCCAGGTCCTCCATCTCCGCGACCGGTACAACGTCGCCCTCCCCTTGCTCCTGATGACGAGCTTCAGCACCGAGGCCGATACCCTCGCTGCCCTCGCCGCTTATCCGTCCCTCGCGGCCGGCCAGGGTGGCCTCCCCCTGACGTTCCTCCAGAACCGCGTGCCGAAACTGCTCGCCGATTCACTGCTGCCCGCCACGTTCCCCGCCGACCCGGAAAAGGCCTGGTGCCCACCCGGCCATGGCGACCTCTACACCGCGCTGATCACCACCGGACTGCTGGACCGCCTGCTGGCCCGCGGTTTCCGTTATGCTTTCATCTCGAACTCCGACAACCTCGGTGCCGTGATCGACCCGGTGATCCCCGGCCTGATGCACCGGCAGTCCATTCCCTTCCTGCTCGAGGCCGCCGACCGCACCGAAGCTGACCGCAAGGGTGGTCACCTCGCCCGCGCCGCCGACGACGGCCGCCTGCTCCTCCGCGAGTCCGCCCAATGCCCCGAAGCCGAGAGCGCGGACTTCCAGAACATCCGCCGCTTCCGCTATTTCAACACCAACAATCTATGGGTCGATCTGCAGGCGCTGCACGATCTGGTAGCCAGCACCGGTTCGGTGCCTCGACTGGCGCTGATGGTGAACCGCAAGACGGTCGACCCCCGTGATGAGACCTCCGCTCCCGTGGTCCAACTGGAAACCGCCATGGGATCCGCCGTGGCGAGTTTCAACCGCGCTGCCGCGCTCCGCGTACCCCGCACCCGCTTTGCGCCGGTGAAGACCACCGACGACCTGCTCGCCCTGTGGTCGGATGCCTACACCCTCACCCCCGACTGGCACATCCAACTCGTGGAGGCGCGACGCCAGGCGGGTCCGCCCGTGATCAAAC
>CALBHI010000378.1 GCA_937894535.1 uncultured Verrucomicrobiota bacterium | reverse complement strand
CCAGAAGTAGAAGGTGTGGTTGGCGCGGCGGGCGTGTTCGAAGCGGGTCCAGAAGTCGGGGGCGAGGACATGGCAGGAGGGATGGAGGGCCATCGGGTCGGCGGGGGGGAAGGGTTGTTCGGTGGCGATGACGGTGCGGGCGTAGGTTTGACCGGCTTCGCGGACGAGGTGCATGACGGTTTCGTTGTAGTGGCCGAACGGGTAGGCAAAGCCGTCGATGGGTTGGGCGAACAGCTGCTGGAGTTGGTCGCGGGCGTCGGTGATCTCGTGGCGGGAGGTTTCGGGCGGGATTTGATCCAGGTGCGGGTGGGTCAGGCTGTGGTTGGCGATGGTGAAGCCGTCGTACACCGAGGACAGTTCGGAGCGGGCGAAACGAAGGACTTCGGTGCCGCGGTAGGTCCAGCCATGGCCGCGGGTCGAGCCGTGTAAGCCGGGGTTCAGGTTGAAAGTCGCCTTCGCGCCGTGGCGGCGGAGGATCCCGATGAGGCGGGCATCCGCGGTCACACCATCATCCCAGCATTGTACGACGAGCATTGGCGGACACTCCTTGGTGCAGGCTGTTGCGACGATACGGGATCGGTCCTGCTTGATGCAAGCGTGGCGGGTGTTGCGTGTTGGAGGATGGATGTTGGGATGAACCCTGGATTCGTCTGGTAAACCCGTGCAGCTGAAAGCTGCACGGGTTTACCAGACGAATCCAGGTGGTCACGCATCGGCGTCGCTGCGCTCGCCGATAAAGACGGGGAGCATCATCGTGTTGCTGTTCGGTTTCTTTTTCCGAGCGGGGAGGTCCGGCGCAGCGCGAATGGAGAACAGCCCATTTAATGAACTTTTGGAGTCGGAACCGCGGATGGGTCGAATGCCTGCACCCAACCCGGCCTGCGGCCATGCCTCCGGTGGGCAAGCCACTCCCTCCGGGGAGGGGGGATGGTGAAATGGACGTTGTGGTTGGCGACAAAAAAGCCCCGCCTTGCGGGCGGGGCTTTTTGTATCGGACAGGAGGAGCTGGTTACTTGATGAACAGCATTTCCTGGTAGGTCGGGAGCGGCCAGAGGTCGTCGGCGATGATGCCTTCGAGCTGGTCGGCGACCTTGCGGATGGCGAGCATCGCGGGGGCGACGTCATCGCGGTAGTGCTTGGCGTGATCGAGCACGGAGCCATCGGCTTTGTGGGCGAGGGCGTGTTCGAGGCCGGCGATTTCCTTCTCCAGTTCGCTGACCAGCGTGGAAACCTTGTCGAGGGACGAGGTGTCGGGCTTGCGTCCGATCGCGGCCATGGCGGCGGCGGTCGAGGCCAGTTCGCCCTGGTAGCGGTAGGCGGCCGGGAGGATCTGCGACTTGGCGATGTCGTGGCAGAGCAACGCTTCGGTGTTGATGTCCTTGCAGTACTTCTCGGTGTAGATCTCGTTACGGGCATTGAACTCGCGTTTGCTCAGCACGTCGTACTTCTCGAACAACGCGGCGTATTCCTTGCTGCCGGTCACGGCGGCGAGGGCGTCCACGGTGTTGCGGTGGTTCGGGAGACCGCGCTTGGCGGCTTCCTTGTGCCAGGCTTCGGAGTAGCCGTCGCCGTTGAAGATGACCGCCTTGTGTTCCTTGACGATCGCCTGCAGCAGTTTCTGGACGGCGGCGGCGAGTTTCTTCTCGTCGCCCTTGGTGGCCTTTTCCAGTTCCGTGGCGATGTAGTCGAGGGACTCGGCGACGATCGTGTTCAGGATCACCAGCGGACCGGAGATCGACTGCGAGGAGCCGACGGCGCGGAACTCGAACTTGTTGCCGGTGAAGGCGAACGGGCTGGTGCGGTTGCGGTCGCCCGCGTCCTTGGGCAGGGGCGGGAGGACATCGACGCCGATTTCCATCGTGCCGGCGGCCTTCGACTTCTTTGCGCCGCCCTTTTCGATCTGCTCGAAAATATCGGTCAGCATGTCGCCGAGGAAGATCGAGATGATGGCGGGCGGGGCTTCGTTGGCGCCGAGGCGGTGGTCGTTGCCGGCATGGGCGATGGAGACGCGGAGCAGCTCGCTGTATTTGTGCACGGCGCGGATGACCGCGGAGCAGAACACGAGGAACTGCATGTTGTCATGCGGGTTCGAGCCGGGTTCGAGCAGGTTCGCCGAAGCGGTGCCGAGCGACCAGTTCAGGTGCTTGCCCGAGCCGTTGATGCCGGCGAAGGGCTTTTCGGCGAGCAGGCAGGCCAGGCCGTACTTCTCGGCCACGCGCTTCAGGGTCAGCATGACGAGTTGCTGGTGGTCGGCGGCGACGTTGGCGTTTTCGTACACCGGGGCGATTTCGTACTGGCTCGGGGCCACTTCGTTGTGGCGGGTTTTCACCGGGACGCCGAGCTTGAACAGTTCGCGTTCCGCGTCGAGCATGCAGGCGAGCACGCGCTCGGGGATCGCGCCGAAGTACTGGTCTTCAAACTCCTGGCCCTTGGCCGGCTTGGCGCCGAACAGCGAGCGACCGCCGATCGAGAGGTCGGGGCGGGCGAAGTAGAAGTTGCGGTCGATCAGGAAATACTCCTGTTCGGGGCCGGCGGTGGCGAAGATGTAGCCGGGGTCCTTGTGACCGAACAGCTTCAGGATGCGCTGGGCCTGTTTGTTCAGGGCCTGCATCGAGCGCAACACCGGGGTCTTCTTGTCGAGGGCCTCACCGGTCCACGAGCAGAAGGCGGTCGGGATGCAGAGGGTGGTGCCGTTCGGGTTTTCCAGGATGTAGGCCGGGGAGGTCACGTCCCAGGCGGTGTAGCCGCGGGCCTCGAAGGTGGCGCGGATGCCGCCGGAGGGGAACGACGAGGCGTCGGGTTCGCCCTGGATCAACTGCTTGCCGGTAAACTCGGCGACCGCGCCGTCGTTGCCGTCGGGGTTCAGGAAGCTGTCATGCTTCTCGGCGGTGATGCCGGTCAGCGGCTGGAACACGTGGGCGTAGTGGGTGGCACCCTTCTCGATGGCCCATTCCTTCATCGCCTGGGCGACGACATCGGCCACGCCGGCGTCGAGTTTCGCACCCTGCTTGATCGTCTTGGCCAGCACTTTGTAGACACCCTTGGGCAGGCGCTTGCGCATCTCGGCGTCGTTGAAAACGTTCGAGCCGAAAATCTGGTTGGCCGGCGTGTCCTTGTAGTTCAACGGCTTCTCAATCGGCTTGTAGGTCGTAACCGCGTTGATCGCCGCCTGTCGCGTGTTGTTTACTTTCATCGTTCTTTCCTTTGTTGACGTACGTGTGTCCTTCGTTCCGCCTCCAGCCAGTCCGCTGAACCCAACCCGCGGTTCGTCGGCCGCCAAGGCCCTGCTAAACGCAAAACATCCAGCACCGTTGATCACCGGATCCAACGGCGGCTACATTTCTTCAGGAACAGATAGCAATCGCCATGCCAAAATTGTAGCAGATCGGCGCGCCAACGCGTAGGTCGTTGGTGATGATTTGGTAATGAATAATTTTGGCGCAGGATAAAAATGTCGGCATTGGGCGGCATGGCGACAAAAATGTATTATGCCTGTGGTGGTGTAGCCAAAATTGTAGTTCGATCGCACCGTTGTTTAGGGGATCGCCTGAACCGCAACCACCACGGCGGAGAAGGCGGGCAGGGTGTTGCCGTGCAGGGTGCCGTATTCGACGGTGCCTTGTTGGAGGAGGTGGGCGCGGTCGAGGGTGCGGTCTTCGGGGCCGAGGTTGACGAGGCAGACGAGGTGGTGGTTGCGGTGGGAGCGGGTGAAGCCGACGACGCTACGGGCGTTGGGGGGGCACTGTTCGCCGGGGTTCCAGAGGGCGAAGGTGCCTTTGGCGAGGGCGGGGAATTTGCCGCGCAGTTTGATGAGCTGTTGGAAGTAGGTGTAGAGGGCTTGGCGTTGGTCGAGGTCGCGCAGGAAGGAGTTGCCTTCGAACTCGACGGATTCCTGGGTGCGGACCTGGTCGCCGTGGACGAGGCGGCGGCGTTTGCCGATCGGGTTCATGCGGTCGTGGATGGGCGGCCGGTTGAGGGCGCCGAATTCCTCGCCGGTGAGGAGGAAGGGCAGGGTGTGGGGGGCCATGAAGATCAGGGCGTTGACGGCGCGCACGGCGCCTTCGCCGAAGAGGTACATGCCGCGGCCTTCGTCGTGGTTGTCGGTGTAGCGGGCGACATAGGGGGCGTCGTCGCCGGGTTTTAGCCGTGACTCGTAGTTGACGAGGGCGGTTTCGAAGGCGGCGGCGATGCCGCCGTTGGTAAAGGCTTCGTAGCGGTCGCGGTAGTCGTGGTTGTTCTCGAGGCCGGTGTCGGGAACGATGCGGGAGTGGTAGCCATCCTCGGTGAGGCCGTAGAGGTACTGGCAATTCTTGTAGAAATCGTCGTCGTAGGCGGCGTTGATGCCGCGGTCGAACAGGTCGAGGTTGTTGTGGAGGCCGTAGCACTCGGCGAGGAAGAGGAGCTGGCGCGAGGCGTGTTTCTGTTTGAGGACGGGCATCGCGTCGTTCCAGAACGACTTGTCGTTGATGAAGTGGGCCATGTCGAGGCGGAAGC
>CALBHI010000377.1 GCA_937894535.1 uncultured Verrucomicrobiota bacterium | reverse complement strand
TCCGGCTTCCGGCCGGTCATGCCGATTTCCTCGCCGTAATACAGGTAGGGCGTGCCGGGGCCGGTCAGCAGGAGGGAGGCTGCCACTTTGGCCCGCTCCACGCTGCCGCCCACCACGCTCATCACCCGGTCCTGGTCGTGGTTGGTCAGGAAGGTGGCATAGGCCCCGTGCGGCGCTTCCGCGAGGGCGATGTGCAAGGCCTGAAGCACGCTGGTCTTGTCTTCGCCGCGCGCGCTGTTGACGTACCCTTTGGCGAGTTCGAAGTTGAAGATGTGGTCCATCTTTTCCTGTCCGCCGCCGTATGCCTTGATGAGCGCTCCGCCCGCCTCCCAGACTTCCCCGACCACGTAGGCCTCTGCTTTTACGCCTTTGAGGAAGGTGTAGAACTGCCGCAGCCAGGCGTGGGTGGCCGGGGTGTTTTCGTGCTGGCCATGCTCTTCGATCAGGTGTGTGATCGCGTCGATGCGAAAGCCGTCCACCCCCACCTCGTTCAGCCAGAAGCGGACCACCTTCTGCATTTCGGCGGTGACGTCGGGGTTGGTATAGTTCAGGTCGGGCATCTCGCTCCAGAAAAGACCGTAGTAATCGCCTTGGTCGGTCTTGTGCCAGCCATGACCGGCGCCTGCTTCCGACCAGATGTAGTAGTCCCGGTAAGGGGATTGGGGATCGCGTGCCGCCTGGAAAAAGGGATGACCGCTTGAGGAGTGATTCAGCACGAGGTCGATGACAACCCGCAGCCCCCGGCGATGCGCCTCGCTCAGCAGCCGCTTGAAGTCATCCATCGTCCCGTAGTCGGGGTTGACCGCGTAGTAATCCAGCACATCGTATCCGTGGTAGGACGGCGAGGGGTGGATGGGCATCAGCCACAGGGCAGTCACGCCGAGCGCTTGCAGGTAGTCGAGCCGCCGGGTGATGCCGTTGAAATCGCCGATGCCATCCCCGTCGGAATCCAGAAACGAGCGCACGAAGATTTCATAGAAAACGTCCGCTCGTGCCATGCTGGAACGCTGGACGCGCTCGCCCGCCTCCCCGGTCGTGGAAAGCACTACTGCCAATGCCATTCCAGCCGCTATGACAACTTTATTCATATCGTCGTTCGTTGTTTAGAACAGGAGGAAACAGAGCATGGCATGACGGGTCATTAACCGATACCCCGATGCTGAAAAAAGCGGCATCGGTTTCTTGTTGTCGGTTCGTATGCACATTGAGCGGCGGGGGGCAGGGGAGGACGTCAGGGGGGCGAAGTGAGCGGAGGGTGCCGGATGACGGAAGGCGCGTTGCGGCACGATGGCGGATTCGGGGGCCGCCCGGTCTTGCCTGGAGCGCGGGCGGTGATCGGCAAATAGAAAAGGCCCACCCCGGATGCCGGAGTGGGCCGCCAGGCCATGGGATGATCGGTTAGTCGAAGTAGAAACGAACGCTGAAAAGGAGGCGGAACTCGTCATCCTGCAACTCATTGTCTTCGCTGTCGACGAAGATGTCATCGGTGGCGATTAGGTAGTTGCCACTGAAAGCGAGGGCGACGTTGTCGCGGATGAAGTACTTCGCGCCACCGCCGAGCGAAAAGACGGCGGCGTCGGCGTCGAGATCGCTCTCGTCGGCTTCGGCATCGGCCCAAACCACCCCGGCGCTCAGGAAAGGCACCAGAGCAGAGTCGAGCAGGAAATTGTACTCGGCACGAGCGCCCAGTTCGGTGGCCATGTAGCGGTCGTCGTCGCGGATGCCCGCAAGCACAGCCACTTCGATGCCGTCGGCCACGAAATGGCCATAGGCGACCTGAAGCTGCAGCGAATCGGCCATGACGTCGATGTTGCCTGCTCCTTCAAGTACCTTGGTTCCCTTGTCCAGATTCGGGGTAACCACCCCGGATGCCTGTTCTGCTGCGAATGCCGAGCCAGCGAACAACGCTGCGCATGCCAATAACGTCCATGTGTGTTTCATCTTCTGCTACTCCTGTTTCGTTTCTTTTTATCACGGGGAAGGTCGATTCCTTCTCCAACCCGTGACGCTACTCCATCTACCAATCGGTTATCTGCGGGAATCCTTACAAGAATGTTTGAATGCCCGTTCTCCGCGTTATGGGGACGTTTCCGTCAGTTGTTCAGCCCGGCCTTTTCCGCGAGGGCTTCGTAGCGGTCGATGACCTGGCGGACATAGGCGCGTTTTTCGTTGTAGGTGCCGGGGAAGAAGCTGCCTTTAAAGCCGGCGATGACGACGTTGCGGAGTTCGCGCGGGGTCATGCGCAGGTGCTTCACCGCGAGCATGATCTCGTCGGTGACGGTGGTGTTGGAGACGAGGCGGTTGTCGGTGCAGATGGTGACCGAGAGGTTGTGGTCGAGCATCTGGCGCAGCGGGTGTTTGGCGACCGATTTCAGGTGCGGCATGGTCTGGAGGTTGCTGGTGAGGCAGACCTCGATGGTGATGCGCTGGCTGGCGATGTATTCGGCGAGGTGCTGGACGTAGAGTTTGGCTTCGGCCTTGGGCAGGCTCTTGACCAGGCTGTCGGCAAAGAGCCAGGTGCCGTGGCCGATGCGGTTGGCATAGCAGTCGGTGATGGCCTGGAAGATCGACTCGGGTCCGTAGGCCTCGCCGGCGTGCACGGTCTTGCGGATGAAGTTGCTGTGGGCGTGCTGGAATGCGGCCTGATGGTCGCCGGCCGGGAAGCCTTTTTCGGCGCCGGCGAGGTCAAAACCGACCACCGGGTAGCCGTCGTGGTGGGCGAGTTCGACGGCGGCGCGGGCGAGTTCGAGCGACGCGGCGGCGAAGACCTGTTTCGGCGGGGCGTAGGGCATGACCTGGATGATCTGCTTGTAGTAGGGCGACATGTGCTCGTTGAAGAAACGCAGGGCGCAGAGGATCAGGCCGTAGTAGCAGGGAATGTCCTCGCCCTTGCGCACCGCCGGGGACTGGTTGTGTTCCTTGCGGGCGCGGTCCATGCCCTTGCACACCGCGGCGATGACCTGCTTCATCGAGAGCTTCTCGTGCATGTGCAGTTGCGGGGCGAAACGGACCTCGATGTAGCGGACCCCCTCGGCGAGGTGGTCCTGGATCAGCTCGTAGCCGATGCGCTCAAGGCTCTCGGCGTTCTGCATCACCGCGCAGGTGTAGTTGAAGCCTTGCAGGTAGTCCCAGAGGTCCTTGTACTTGTCCTTGAACACGGTTTCACGCAGGCCGCTTTCGGTCATCGACGGCAGCTTCACCTTGTTGCGCTTCGCGAGGTCGATCAGGGTGGGGATACGGAGGGATCCGTCGAGGTGCACATGCAGTTCGGTCTTGGGGATGCTGCGGACGAACGACTCGGTGAGGACCTGCTTCATAACGTATTCCCTTTGTTGTTGTTGGACAGGATAGCGGGAAAATCGTCGGGCGGCAATCCCGATTGTGACGGGTTCCGGCGGCACCCGTGGGCGCGGCGGCTCCAGGGCGGGTGATCGCGGCTTGCCGGGGGTGGGGGATCGTGGCAACAATGGCGGTTCGGATTTTGTGCAGTTGGAACCATCACGAAGGAGATACGAACATGAGCAATGGACAGGGTGGTCAGTCGTTGATTGCGGCTGATGTCGAGATAACCGGGACGATCAAGAGCAGCGGCGGGGTGCGGATCGAGGGCAAGCTGGAAGGCGAGCTGATCTGCAGCGCGGACGCGGTGATCGGCAAGAGCGCGGTGATCAAGGGCAACCTGCAGGTGAACTCGGTGGTGATCGAGGGGTTGATCCAGGGGAACATCGTGGCGAAGGACAAGATCGAGATGAAGTCGACGGCGAAGGTGCACGGCGACATCAACGCGAAGCGCCTGTCGGTGGAGGATGGCGTGACGTTCATCGGTCGTTCGGAGGTCAATCCGGGCGGCAGCGGTGGTGCGGCCGCGGCGGCACCGCGGACCGAGCCGCCGGCGTCCGACAACAAGCCGGAGCAGCCGGGCAGCGGTTTCTTCGGCCGTCGTTGATCCGAGCGTGATCCGTGGGCCTCCGGCATCGGCCGGAGGCGGAGATCCCCGTTTTGGCGGACAAACGCTCCATCGGCGAAGTCAGCGGTTACGATGTGGTCCGGGCGGTCAAGCACGTCCGGACGACGCCGGGGTCTGCCGCGCCGCCACCCTCTAAACCGCCGCCCCCCGCACCTCCGGCCACGCCGCCCGGCGAGCCGGAGGACGGCAAAAAGCAACCCGCGGTGCGCATCGGCAAGACCGCGGTTCCGACCAAGTACGAGTACGTGTGCTACGAGTGCGGCTACCGGTTCACGGTGGCCGGGAAGGTGCGCACGTTGTACTGCGCGAAGTGCCGGACGATCCTCAACCAGACCGACTACACGATCGACAAGTCGCACGATGTGTCGATCGTGACCGCGGGGGTGGTGACGATCACCGAGACGGGGGTGTGGGCGGGCGGGACCTTGTCGGCGCGGGATGTGGTGCTGCTGGGGCGGCACGAGGGCGGGTCGATCAAGGCGTTCCGGCGGCTGGAGGTGGCACCCGGGGCGGTGTTCCGGTTGGAGGCGATCGAGGCCGAGGACCTGGTGGTGCGCGAGGGGGTGGTGATCGAGGGCGGGGAGGCGGCGATGCGGTTCCGCGATGTGGATGTGCGCGGGGCGGTATCCGGGAGGCTGGAGGCGACGGGCCTGGTCACACTGCATGCGGGGGCGGCGTTCCGGGGGAGCTTGAAGGCGAAGCGGTTGGTGATGGAGGATGGGGCGGTGCTGGAGGCGGATGTGGAGATCGGCGGGTAGCGGGCGGTGGTGAGGTGAGGTGTGGTGTGATGAGGCGTTAAGGTCGCGGTGGTGGGTGGATGATGATACCTGGATTCTTCGGGCCGCGGGTCGACGACCGGATTTACCCCGCTTTCGGCGTTGGATTCGCCGCCGCGGACGGGAGTCCAGCGGCGGCGAATCCGCCTTGAAATCAGGGCAAATCCGAACATCGACCCGCTAATCCCGCTGGGGCGGGATTACCCGAAGAATCCAGGTGGTCACGCATCGGCGTCGCTGCGCTCGCCGATAAAGGCGGGTATCATCTTTTTGTATTCTCTCCGAGCGCTCGTTGATCTTTATGTATCGGTATTGAAATTGGTTTTGAAAACAGGGCAAGAATTCGTGACGTTCTATTCAAGTGTCGTAACTATGAAACCACGGATTGAGATCACCTATTGTACGCAGTGCCGCTGGTTGATGCGGTCGGCGTGGATGGCGCAGGAGTTGCTGACGACGTTCGAGGCGGAGTTGGGCGGGGTGACGCTGGTTCCGGGCACGGGCGGGGTGTTTGAGGTGCGGGTGGCGGGCGGGCCGGTGGTGTGGTCGCGTGCGGAGCGCGGGGCTTTTCCCGAGATCAAGGAATTGAAACAAGTGGTGCGCGATGCGGTGGCGCCGGGGAAAACCTTGGGGCACTCGGAAAGGAAACAGTGAGGTGATGAAGGACGTGGCGGCATCGCATGTGCATGTGGTCGGGGTGGCCGGGGTGGGGATGAGCGCATTGGCGCAGGCCCTGCACGACGCGGGGTACGAGGTGTCGGGTTCGGACCGGTACATTGACCAGGGGCAGGATTTGGAGGTGTTGCACCGGCTCAAACTGGGCGGCATCCGGTTGACCCCGCAGGATGGTTCGGGGATTCGCGCCGACACGGCGGCGATCGCGGTAAGCACGGCGATCGAGGGCGACAATGCGGACCTGCAACGCGCGCAGGCGTTGCAGGTGCCGGTGGTGCACCGCGCGGCGATGCTGGCGCGGTTGGCGGCGGGGCGACGGGTGTTGGCGGTGACCGGCACGGCGGGCAAGACGACGGTGACGGGGTTGCTCGGCTACCTGTGTGCGGAGGCGGGCATGGATCCGGTGGTGATCAACGGCGGGGCGGTGATCAACTGGATCGCGCCGGACCGGGTGGGCAATGCGCGGAAGGGCGCGGGCGGCTTGTGTATCCTGGAGGCAGACGAGAGCGACCGCTCGCTGTTGTCGTTTCATCCGGCGATGTCGGTGATCACCAATGTGTCGAAGGATCACTTCGAACTCGACGAGGTCATTTCGTTGTTCCTGAAATTCCGCACGCAGACGGCGGAGTGGACGCTGCTGGGGCCGCAGGCAGGCGAGGTGTTGGACGGGGTGCCGGCGGAGCGGTTGGCGGTGGAGCGGCGGGCGGATGGAAATTGGTTCACGTTCGAGGGGGTGGCGTATCCGTCGCCGATGCCGGGCCAGCACAATGCGGAGAATGCGTGGCTGGCGGTGCGGGTGGCGCGGCGGTTGGGGATTGCGCCGGAGGTGTTGGTGCGGGGGTTGTCCACGTTCCGGGGGATTCACCGGCGGCTGGAGGTGGTGGGGCGGCGCGGGGGGATTACCGTGCTCGACGACTACGCGCACAATCCGGCCAAGATCGCGGCGTCGTGGCGGGCGGCGGCCGAGGAGTCGGCGTGCGTGCACGGCATCTGGCGCCCGCACGGCTACGGTCCGTTGTCGCTGCTGTTCAACGAGCTGGTTGATGCCTTCGCCTCGGTGTGCCGAGCGGGCGACCGGGTGTTTATCCTTCCGGTGTATTACGCGGGCGGGACGGCGAAGAAGACCGGGGATGCAGAGCGGCTGGCGGCGGAGCTGGCCGGGCGCGGGGTGCCGGCGCGGTTTGTTGCGGACTACGAG
>CALBHI010000376.1 GCA_937894535.1 uncultured Verrucomicrobiota bacterium | reverse complement strand
AAGGAGGGGATTTGGAGATCGGTTATCGCTTAAGCGACTACGACAGTGAGACCGCGATTGATAGGATGACGAACACAATCGAACTCGTTAAGAGGTGCCCATTAAATCTTGAATTTGTCATAAACAGTTATGCCAACGACAGGTACAGCCACTTCTGCTCAGAGGTAGTGGAATATTTGGGCGTAAGCCCGGATGATTGTCGATTCAACGAATTGAATCCCACCTACTGGGAAACTCGAAGCTTTGATGCTTGCCTGCAAAAGGAACGCGCCGACTTTACCCCGTCAGTCACCAAGGCAATATCCTGGGACAACCTGGTCTGGATGCTGATCGAAAACGATGTACCCGATGTGTGGAAAAATCCTGCGCTCTGGGACCTTACGTTCAGTAAAACCATGACATCGGATGTTGTGCAGAAGCTGTTGAATCATTTTTATATAAAACATCTCGGATAATCCTGATTTCCTGTTGTTGACATACCATGAAATCCACCTTCCATCGCGGCCGCATCGGGTATGCATGCAAGGACGGGAAGCTTTATGCGTTCACCAAAAAGCATGTGTTGGTGATGCGGGGGTGGCCGGCGCCTTGTGCGTGGGTGAAACGGGCGCGGTCGGGGTGGCGGCATGACCGGAAATTTGCCGATGAGCTGTTTTCGACGTCCCTGTTCGCTGCATCGGAATCCGTCTCGCCGGAACCGCCCGACACCTCGAACGAAGCCTTGGAGCCGTACGAGGAGCCGGATGATCCGAACGATCCGGCCGCCCGGGATCTGGCGCTGGCACTGAAACGATGGCGCATCCGGCTGCAATGGCGGAAGAACCTGGCCTGTGCGCGCTTCTTTGAAGGAATTCCGGCTGCCGAACGGGAAGCCCTGTTGCACTACTCGAGACGTAAATGGCATATGCTGAACCTTTTCGCCCGCGTACCGGGGTCGATGGAACTGCAGGAAAACAACCCCGCCCTCGCCTATGCGCTGGCCAGCAACTGGGCGTTTCATCGTCCGGCGGTCTCGCAACCCATGCGCGCGGCGCGGTCGCTGATCACGAAGAAACAGCGGCATATCCTCGGTTGGTTGGGGTTTCCGGCCACCGAGGCGAACTGCCGGATCTTCCGGAAAATCCCCCCCGAATGCGTATCGATGGAATCCCTGCTCTACCTGCGGCATACCCTGAATGATCCCACACGGCACAAGATCCTGTGCCACCTGCCGGTCATCAACGCGGGCGTATTGCAGTTGATCAACGACCGCCGCGCGATGGCCGTCCTGACCCCGCGCGTGTTGGAAGAAGTGGCCGTACGCGATGAAGACCGCATCCTGGTAACCACCTACAACACGCTCACGGATCTGTTTTACATGAACCGCCAGTTGGGAGGCGACCAGATGCCATCGCGGTTCACCTCGCATGCGCGGCTGATGGAGGTGCATCAGGACTTGGCCGAACGGACCAACCGGGCCTACACCCGCGGGGCGATCGCACTCCCGGAGCACCTTCCCGACCCACCCCTCGGCGGCACGACGGACATCGTCCCGCTGCGGACGCCGGAGGAGGTGGTCGAGGAGGGGCGGATCATGCGGCATTGCGTGGCAAGTTACCTGCATCGTGTCGCGGCCGGGAACTACTTCATCTACCGGGTCACCCACCCCGTCCGGGCGACGCTGGGCATTGAGCGCGACCAGGACCAGTGGGTGGTGGATCAGATCCAGGGCGAAAAGAACAGCCATGTCCCGCAAGCGGTCTGGGATATGTTGGTCGATGCGCTGTTCAACCGTTCGGATCCGTTGCCGGGGAACCCGAAACACGTCGGCGTTTCGTGCGATGTGCATGGCGATCCGGTTGAGCACGTGCCGGAAGAATTGGCCGGAGCCGTGGAACGGGTGGCGGCGGCGTTCGGGTGAGGCGCATCCGGATGACGCGGGAGCGTTCCAGCCGACATAACGTCGGCTCTACATCGCTGGTAGAGCCGGGTTGATCCCGGCTATGAAGGCCGGTGATCGGTTTAGAGTTCGAGCAGTTCCTGGACGTCTTCCCAGGAGAGTTTTTCCATGACCTGTTCGTCGTTTTCGAGGGTGGCGTCGATGATGGCGCGTTTGCGGTCCTGCATGGCGAGGACCTTTTCCTCGATGGTGCCGCGGGTGATGAGCTTGACGCTGTAAACGGTGCGTTTCTGGCCAATGCGGTAGGCGCGGTCCGTGGCCTGGGCCTCAACCGCGGGATTCCACCACGGGTCGTAATGGATGACCATGTCGGCGCCGGTGAGGTTGAGGCCGGTGCCGCCGGCCTTGAGGCTGATCAGGAAGATCGGGATGGTCCGGTCGTTGTTGAAGGTGTGGACCACGGTCATGCGTTCCTGGGTGCTGCCGTCGAGGTAACAATACTTGATGCCGCGCGCATCGAGGTCGGCCCGGAGCAAGGTGAGCATCGAGACGAACTGGCTGAACACCAGCACGCGGTGCCCGCCGTCCATCGCCTCGTTGAGCAGTTCCATGAACAGGTCCATTTTGGCCGAGGGATTCTCCGGCTTGAGGTCCCCGTTCTTGAGCAGAGCGAGGTGGCAGCAGACCTGGCGGAGGCGCAGCAACGTCTTGAGCACTTCCATGCGCGAGCGGTTGAAACCCTGGTCCTGCACCATCTGGGTGAGCCGGCGGCGCGATTCGTCGAGCAGGGTCTTGTAGACGGTCTGCTGGTCGGGCGAGAGGCCGCAGAAGGCGACGCGCTCGATCTTGGGCGGAAGGTCGGTGGCGACGTCGCGTTTGAGGCGGCGCAGCAGGAACGGGCTGAGCTTGCGCTTGAGCTTGGCCTGGGCGACCTGGGCCATGTCGTCGCTTTTGGAAATCGGCAGTTCGTAGTTCTTGCGGAAGGTCTCGTGCGGGCCGAGGTAGCCGGGCATGAGGAAGTCCATGATCGACCAGAAATCGGAGACGCCGTTTTCGATCGGGGTGCCGGTGAGCACGAGGCGGTGTTTGGCCTGGAGGCGCTTGGCGGCCAGCGCGTTTTGCGTGGCCTTGTTCTTGATGTGCTGGGCTTCGTCGAGGATGACCACGCAGAAAGCCTGCGCGGCGTACTGCTCGATGTCGCGGCGGAGCAAGGCGTAGGAGGTGACGATCAGGTCGTGTTCGCTGAGGCCGGCCCACTTGGCGTGGCGGTCGGTGCCGGTCACGGTGAGCACCCGGAGGTCGGGGGTGAAACGCGCGGCCTCGGAGGCCCAGTTGTCGACGAGGCTGGTCGGACAGACGATCAGCGCCGGGAGGTGGTGGATCGACTCGTCCACGCGGTCGAGCTGCAGCCAGGCGAGGGTCTGGAGGGTCTTGCCGAGGCCCATTTCGTCGGCCAGCACCCCGCCGTAGCCGCCTTTTTCGAGGAAACGCAGCCAGTTCAGGCCGTCGCGCTGGTACGGGCGCAACGCGGCGTTGAGGTTCGGGTGCGGGTGAACGGGTTCGAGGGTGATCTCGCGGTTCTGGCGGCGGGCGGATTCGAGCCATTCCGGGGTGGCTTCGACATCGATGCCGTCGAGGGCATCGAGGGACGCCTTGACGTAGGAGGCGTAGATGGAGGAGAGGCGGAAGTGGCCGGGTTCGTCGGCTTCGCCGGAGGCGCAGTCGCCGAAGACTTCCTGCATCGATTCGATCGCCCCGGCATCGAGCAGGCAGGTGCGGGAGCCGATCTCGACGAAGGCCTCGCCCATGCGCAGGGCGCGTTGGACGTCGTGCGGGGAAAGGCTGCCGCCGCGGCCGTCCTCGAACTGGAAGCCGACATCAAACCATCCGTCGTCGTCCTCGTGGATCCGCACCACCGGGGCGACGAAGTCCACCTCGTCCATGAACTCCGCGACCGGGCCCTGCATCTCGATCTTCCAGCCCTCGCGGCGCA
>CALBHI010000375.1 GCA_937894535.1 uncultured Verrucomicrobiota bacterium | reverse complement strand
TCAACATCTACGAGGATGCGCTGGATGCACGGTTGGACCGCAAATCGGTCATGCTCGCCGTTGGTGGCGGGGTGGTCGGTGATCTCGGCGGGTATGCCGCGGCGAGCTTCATGCGGGGCATCCGGTATGTGCAGATCCCGACGACCTTGCTGTCGATGGTGGACAGTGCGGTCGGGGGCAAGACGGGTATCAACCTGCGCCGGGGGAAAAACCTGATCGGGGCATTTCACCAGCCCTCGCTGGTGCTCTGCGATCTGGCCACGTTGAAGACGCTCCCGTCGCGTGAATTCCGGTCCGGGCTGGCCGAGATCATCAAGTACGGTATCATTTACGACCGTGTCTTGTTTGACTACATTGAAACGGGCATCGATGCCGCGTTGGCCCTCGACATGATCACCCTCGAACACCTGGTCAGCCGCAGTTGCATGATCAAGGCCGACGTGGTTAGTCAGGACGAAACCGAGTCGGGGTTACGGGCGATTCTTAATTTTGGCCATACCCTCGGCCATGCCATCGAGGCGGTGGCGGGGTATGGCAAGTACCTGCACGGCGAGGCGATTTCGGTGGGCATGGTCTACGCGGCTCGTTTGTCGGAGAAAATGCTGGGATTACCATCCTCCGATGTGGACCGCATTGCCGCCCTGCTGGAGCGCGCGAAGTTGCCGGTCAAGCCGCGTTCCCTTCCCTGGACGGAACTGCGGGCGGCGATGGCGCTGGACAAGAAATCCACCGACGGCAAGGTGAAATTCGTGCTCGCCCGTTCGATTGGTCAGGTCGAGTATGGGATCGATGTCGACGAAACCCTGCTCAAGGAAACCTGGGAATCGTTGTAGTCCCCGTCTCGTTACGGCCCCGCGCCACCTAGATCCATGGGGGCGGCCATGCGCGGTACAAAGCCCGCATCTTCCACGATCCGCTGACCATCGCGCGATTGCACGAACCGGATAAAGGACGCGGCCGGTTTGGATCGGATGTCCCGGTTGGTAAAAAGACGAACCTGGCGGGCGTACGGATACAGATTTTCCACTACTGCCGATGGCGCGGGATGCACTCCGTTGATGATGATGGCCCGAACGCCGGGATTGACCGCGGTGCGGAGGTCGACAAAGCCTACGCCCGCCGGATCGCTCGCCACAGCCTCCAGGATGGCGGCATAATTCTCGCGGACCTGGGCCGAAGCGCTGTAAGGATTCTTGCCCATGGCCAGTTCCTGGAAGCCGAGGTAGGTTCCATCTTCGGACGGCGGTGTATAAACCCTCACCGGCAGATCGGGTCCACCCAACGCGCTCCATGAGGCTGTTTTTCCGGTGAAGAGATCGCTGACCTGTCGATCGGTCAGGGCTCGCACCGGGACCTGTTCGTTCACGATCACCGCGATGCCAAAGTAGCCCACGATATGGTTGGCGATGCGGATGCCACGTGACCGGGCCACGCGTTCCTCGTCCTCGTTCATCGGGCGGGAACTGGCGGCGATGTCAGTCGTTCCGT
Organism: uncultured Verrucomicrobiota bacterium; assembly: GCA_937894535.1. Taxonomy (GTDB): domain Bacteria; phylum Verrucomicrobiota; class Kiritimatiellia; order CAIVKH01; family CAIVKH01; genus CALMUP01. Next base: position 1,422 of record CALBHI010000375.1, on the reverse strand, counting down.
CCAGCAGGGCAGCGATACCGGAAGCGCTGCCCTTGGTTTCCAGTTCGACGGCCAGGCCGGGGTAACGTTGCTGGAATTCGGTTAGCAGGGCAGGACCAAGATCCTGTCCGAAGGTATTCGATCCCTTGATGGCGAGCGACTCGGCCCACCCCGTCAGCGCCACGCCCGCAAGGGCGATGGCCCATCCTGCTGCATGCATCGTTTTCATGATTCACCTCGCTGATCGCATCATAGCCCGATGACACCATCCATGCAACCCTTCGGGATGGCCAACCTGCGTAAGAGTGAGCGCAACATTATGCCCGTAAACGGGTTGCCATGCCAATGGGCAGGCGACGCCGTAGGTCAGGGATTGGGTAGCGACCGAGCCCAGCGTTGCAGGTGACGCAGGGTGGGAGGTTTCGGGGCGCGGAACAGGGCCCAGATTTCGGTGTGTTCGGTGCGGGCGCCCGGTTTCAAGGTGATCTGGGGGCCGAGGCTTTCCAGTTCGAGCATGTCGCGGTTGGTGAAGACTTCGGTATTACAGCCCATGTCGGTGTAGGTGGCTTCGGGGCTATACGGATGCCGCTTGATGAACACCTCGCGGTTCAGCAGGTAGGCTATCCAGCCTTGCCGGTTCAGGAACCCCGCCTTTTGCGGTGCGGAGGCTTCGGGATCCTGGCGGAGGCGGATCTCCCGTTCGCCCCAGGTCCAGCGGGGATCCGCCATATTCGTATACGACCACAGGACGAGGGGGCGGGCCGGCAACAAGGCCTTCGGGTGTGGTGTGAAGGGCTCCATCGGGAAGACCGCTTCACCGCCGGGCGCCATCACGGTCAGCGCCCAAGGCGCAAGGGTGGCCGCACGGGATCCGTGGTTGGTGATGCGATGGAGAATACGGACGCGGCCTTCTTCGACAAAGGATAGGCACATCGTTCGGGCCAGTCCGGTCAGCGGATCGGGCGTTTTGCTCACTGTGAGGGTTGCGTTGCGCCACGACCAGGTCACCGGTTCGTTGTCGGGCGCATAGGTCAGCGTGGGGTCTTCCGGCGCGATCCACAAGCGGTGCCCTCCGTAGATCCGCCAGGACGAACCGCCGCGACGGCCCATGTGGCGTTCGAACTCCTTGAACAGGTTTTGCCCCTTCACAAAACCGTACCGGATGATGCGTGGACCGACCTCGGTGGTGACGATCAGTTCGGTGCGGCCATCGGACAGGTGGAGGCTATGCGGCCAACCGCCGTACGGGACTTCGTCGCAGGTGATACGTCTCATCGGACCGATCCTCCGGGGGTGGTGCAGCTGGTTCCCTGCGCGGGCGTAGAGGTGTAGATGGCTGGGTCGTGACCGCTGGCCTCGTGGTAGGCGGCGCGGGTGCGATCGGCGATGGCATCGGCCAGGTCGGCCTCCACCAGGGCGACGGCACAGCCACCGAAACCTGCG
>CALBHI010000374.1 GCA_937894535.1 uncultured Verrucomicrobiota bacterium | reverse complement strand
GGCCATCCGGGCAAGACCTCGTCGGAGAATGAAGCAAGGTCGGCGGCCAGGCACCCGTGTACCGTGACCCGGTCCTCGTCCCGGGTTGACGGGCCTGCGGCCGCTTGCAGGGCAAGCCCAACGGTATCGTGACGCACAACCATCGCATCGAGCCGCGCCAACCGGATACCCGTGTACCCGGCAAACAGGGGATGCCGAATCTCCTGCTCGCCAACAGTTCCTGCGTACCGGAATCGGGCAGTAGTGACGTCAGCGGCGGCGTTACATGTTTCCCGGATGATCGCACCGGCATCGTCGGCCAACCACTCGTTGTTGCGGAGGAGAAGAATCCATGTGTCGGACGGAAGTCCAGCCAGCACCGCGCGAGCCTCGTCCGCGGTTCCGGCGCTCCGTACTTGATCGCAAAAAACCAGCGACGCAGCACCACGCGCACCATCAACCCCGGGTCGCTTGGCGTTATCCAGCAAGCCTACAATCACCACCTGTGAATTATCCGTCAATGCACCACCGCCCTTCCCACCGCTGCAGAAAAATGGCCTTGGCTTCGGGATTCAGCTCTTTTGGCTGGGCCGTCATGGATTCGAAATGAATCGAATCCACCGCATGACAACACATCACCTGCCACCCCAACAAACGGGCACGCAGGCAAAGATCAATATCCTCAAAATAAAACGGGTAGATTTCATCGAATCCGCCCGTGGCCGCGACCACCTCGCTCCGAATCAGCATGCAGGCGCCGGTCACCGCCTGGTACAGGGCATCCACCCGCGGGACCTGCGCGGAAGGCACCGTCCGGTGCTCGTGATAGACAAAGTACTCGGTGTTGCCGAAACGAACCCCGCAATGCTGGATGTGGCCATTCGGAAACACCAACCGGGCCCCGAGGATTCCGACCTCCTGGTGTGCTGCCAGACAACGCACCAGCGCCGCGATGGCCTCCCGGTGCAGCACCACATCGTTGTTGAGCATCAGGTACAACGGGTTGGGCGCAGCGGCCATCCCGGCATTGCAACATGCCGAAAAGGAATGATGTTGATCGTAGCGGATCCAATGGATGTCGTCACCGCGCACAAGGTCGCGGGACACCGGATCCGGCGTGGCATTGTCGATCACCACAATACGATCCCTGCCGTCCCCCCCAGCCTGTTGCAGCGATAAACGGAGTTGATCGACGCACAAGGCCAGCAGCGGCGCCATGCCCAGGGTCGGAATGACGATGGTAATGGGGTCTCTCACGGGATGGCCTCCGCATGTTGCCATGCCGTCGCGAGGGCATTCGCCCGCAACCGGGCCACCAACGCCGCCTGCTGCGGCTGGCGCAACCAGATAAACGCTGCGGACAGTTCCACTGGATCAACCACCCATCCATTCTCGCCGTGGCGGATCGCCCGTGCCGCCGCTGCGCCGGAAGCCAGCACCACACAGCCACCGGCCATCGCTTCAAGACAGGCACGCGGGGAAAGCATGGAAGAGAGGATAACACACCATCCCGCAGCGTGAATAGCGCCGGCCCACTCCAGTTCATGGGGGTCCGGCGGCATAATGCTCATCGGCCAGTCGCCGGCAGCCTCGAGGCATTGCAACGCGGCGATGCTGTTGCTGTGATACTGCATTACGGTGGCGTCCGGGTTCTTTTGAGCACCGGGAATCAGGAAGTGCCGTGCGAGAGCATAACCTGTCTGTGCGCGACCAATTCGCTCAACGGATGGTGGTACAATCTGTGGCTGCAGGTCGAGATCATGCACGATCACACGGCAGCCTTGCGTCATCGGTTCTGGGATATCCGACCATCGACCCGCCACCACGGCATCGACGCGGCTGGGAACTTCCGCCAGCGCCGCCACCGGGACGTCGCTCATCACCTGACGAGGAGCAAGGCCATCGGGAGTTACCACCACGATGGGTTGACCGCGCCGCGTCTGGGCACGGACCCACTGGAGTCGATCACGGATCATCGATCCGTGATCATCCGGGGACAGGAAATACCACCAGGTGCCGGGGCGTACCTTGCCATGCGCGGTCGCCACCATGCCCACGCCTTACGGATACGGGGTGCGGCTTTGCACCACGTTGGTGCGCTCGTCGCCGACGTTGTTCAGCAGGCAGAACCAGACGGTGGCACCGCGCGGGGGTTTCTTGCCCTCGAGGTAGCCCGTCTCGATGTTGTTCAACCCCTTCGAGGTCTGGCCGGGACGTTTCCACTCGAAGTGGCCGCCGGTGACCTGGCCGTTTTCCAGCCAGAAGATGTACACACGTCCGTCGATGTTGCTGCCGATGCCGCTGTTGTTGTCGGGCCAGTTCAGCGTTTCGTAGTTCAACCGCACGTTGCTGCCGTCGATGTCCGCGGAGTTCAAGCGACGGGTCACCCGGGCATTGACCGGTTTGACGTTCTTGTGCGTACCCAGGAGCTTCGCATTGCTGACATCGAGGGCATCGGCGGGAATCGAAGGATTCGGCGACGGGCCGGGCGGTGGCGTGGGACCTCCCGCGGGCACACGATGGAACAGATTCCAGTACCAGTTCACAGCAGGCACATCGGTAGCACCGCCATAGGTTTGGACCACTGGTCGGTTGATCCCCATCAGATAGATGCCCCACAGACCAACGGAT
>CALBHI010000373.1 GCA_937894535.1 uncultured Verrucomicrobiota bacterium | reverse complement strand
CGATCCGCCCCGCCGCCCGGCATCCGCGCCCACCCGTTTGCACTTCCGCTCATGGCGGGGTACATTACCGCACCAACACGGGAGATTTCAGCATGAGCAACCTCGAAGGCAAAAAGGCGCCGGCCTTTTCACTGGCCGGAAGCGACGGCAAAACCCACACTCTGGCCGACTACAAGGGCAAGACGGTCGTTCTTTATTTTTATCCGAAGGACGACACGCCGGGCTGCACCAAGGAAGCCTGCGGGTTCCGTGACCATTTCAGCAAGATGGCCAAACTCGGCGCGGCGGTTCTCGGGGTCAGCAAAGACCCCATCGCCTCCCACCAGAAGTTCATCGGCAAGTTCAAGTTGCCCTTTGTGTTGCTGTCCGACCCGGAAGCGTCGGTCATGCAGGCCTACGGGGCATGGGGCGAGAAGCTGATGTACGGCAAGCCGGTTACCGGGACGATCCGCTCCACCGTGGTCATCGACGGCAAGGGCATGGTCATCAAGCACTGGACCAAGGTCGGCAAGGCCGAGGAGCATCCGGAGGATGTGCTTGATTTCCTGACGGAAAACGCACAATAGGGCAAACCTGACGCCTGACGGCGTCACTACGAACGCCCGGGGTTCATCGCTGCGTTGGTAGTGCGGACGTCAGGCCGCATGGATCGGTGGCAGCATGAATCAACAGACATCCGGCTCGTTCTTCGCCCGCATCAAGGACCACCTCCTCCACGACGAGGAAAACGCGAACTTGATCGACAGCACGCCGTTGGCGCTGATGCACCTCGGCCTGTTGATGGTCTTCTTCGTGCCGTTCAGCTGGTTTGCGGTGGCGGTGGCGGCCTTCCTGTATGTCCTGCGGGTGTTTGCGCTGACCGGCGGCTACCACCGGTACTTCTCGCACAACTCCTACAAGACCGGGCGGGTGTTCCAGTTCGTGCTCGCCTTCACGGGCGGCATGGCCGCGCAACTTGGCGCCTTGTGGTGGGCGGCGCACCACCGGCACCACCACCAGTATGCCGACACCGAACAAGACATCCACTCGCCGGTGCGCAAGGGTTTCTTCTGGTCGCACATCGGCTGGTTGTTGTGCCGCAAGTACGCGACCACCGAACTGGCGCGCATTCCGGACTTCGCGAAGTATCCGGAGCTGCGGTTCCTCGACCGGTTCCATGCCGTACCGCCGGTGCTGCTCGGGTTCGGCCTCTATTTCCTCGGCGAGTACCTGGGTCCACGTTATCCGGGACTCCACACCTCGGGCTGGCAGCTCGTGGCCTGGGGGTTTTTCTTCAGCACGGTGCTGGTGTACCACGCGACCTTCTGCATCAATTCGCTCACCCACATGATCGGGACGCGGCGCTACAACACCAAGGACCACAGCCGCAACAGCCTGGTCCTCGCGCTGGTTACCCTGGGCGAAGGTTGGCACAACAACCACCACCGGTATCCGGTCTCGACGCGGCAGGGGTTCTACTGGTGGGAAATTGACGTGACCTACTACATCCTCAAGGTGCTTGAAGGACTCGGCGTGGTCTGGGACATCCGTCCGCCACCGGAGAAACTCTACGAGGAAGCGACGCTGCTGAAGGCGCAACGTTCAACCTTCAACCTTCAACGTGCAACATCCAAGGGCGGATGACCCGTACGTGAACGGTGCGTGTTGAATGTTGAACAATAGCGCGGCGGTTTCCGCCGCGCTATTTTTTCAGGCCCATCTGGGTGATCGCGGCGAGCTGGTCGATGGTGTTCGCGACCGGAACGCCGGCGTGGGAGAACGCCTTGATCTTCGAGCCGGCGGTGCCGTTGCCGCCGGAGACAATCGCCCCGGCATGGCCCATGCGTTTGCCTTCGGGGGCGGTGTGGCCGACGATGAACGCGAACACCGGCTTGGTGATGTGCTGGCGGATGAACTCCGCGGTGCGTTCCTCCTCGTCGCCGCCGATTTCGCCGATCAGCACGATGCCGTCGGTGTCGGGATCCTTCTCGAACAACGGGAGCAGGTCCATCGGGCCGGTGCCGACGATCGGATCGCCGCCGATGCCGACGCAGGTCGACTGGCCGAGGCCGAGGTTGGTCAGCGCGTAGACAATTTCATAGGTCAGCGTACCGCTGCGCGAGATCACGCCGACGCGGCCGGGCAGGTGGATCGAGCCGGGCATGATGCCGATCTTGGCCTTGCCGGGCGAGATCAGACCGGGGCAGTTCGGGCCGATCAGGGTGATGCCGAGCCGGCGCACCTCGTGGTACACCTCCAGCATGTCCAGCACGGGGATGCCTTCGGTGATGGCGATGATCAGCTTGATGCCGGCATGGGCGGCGTCCATGATTGCGGCCGGCGCGAACTTCGCCGGCACGTAGATGACCGAGGCATCGGCCTTGGTCGCAGCCACCGCCTCCTTCATGTCGTTGAATACCGGGACGCCGTGGATTTCCTGGCCGCCCTTGCCGGGGGTCACGCCACCGACGACCTTCGTGCCGTAGTCGATCATCTGCTTCGCGTGGAACGAGCCGTCGCGGCCGGTAATGCCCTGCACGAGCACGCGGGTGTTCTGGTCCAGTAGGATACTCATTGGTTGTGCTCCTCCACCACGGTGCCGCCGGAGGCGACGATGACCTTGCGCACGGCATCGGCGAACGTTGCGGCCGGGATCAGTTTCGATCCTTCCAGCAACGCCAGCCCCTGCTCGGCGTTGGTGCCGGTCAGCCGCACGACCACGGGGACATCGATGGTGATCTGCTTGAATGATTCGAGAATGCCGCGGGCGATGTCGTCGCAGCGGGTGATGCCGCCGAAGATGTTGATCAGCACCGCCTTGATGTTGCCCTTGCCCAGGATGATCTTGAAGGCGTGGA
>CALBHI010000372.1 GCA_937894535.1 uncultured Verrucomicrobiota bacterium | reverse complement strand
CCTCCAGCCCCGCCACCATGCGCAGCGTCGTCGACTTGCCGCAACCGGACGGACCCACCAGCACGACGAACTCCCTGTCCTCGATGACCAGGTTGACATCCTTCACCGCGGTGACCCCGCCGGGATACACCTTGTGCACGTGTTCAAGCATTACGCGGGCCATGCTGCTCCTCCGGACATGCGAATCCCTTGGTTCATGGCCCCATCCTAGCGGGGACGGCTCGGGCATGGCAAAACCGGAAGTGCATTAAATGGCACCATGCCGTGCTATTGGACGACACATTCGTGCAGCACGGGCGAGGTCAGCGCGCACCGACGGGAGCCGGATGGCGACGCCAGACGATCCATCCGATGATCACGGCCAGGAGCAGCAGGGCCAGATCGGTCAGCAAGGGGATACCCACCGAGTTCAGACCGGCGGAGGCGGTATTGTTGCCGATGACCGGGTCGCCGTAGCGCGGCGAGACGGAGACGTTGATGGTGTTGGCCAGTTCCTGGGTTGAACCGGTGTAGATCGGTATCGCGTTGAGGACCAGGGTCGTGGAGGCGCCGGCGCCGAGACCGGCCAGTTGCCATACCAGGTTCACGCCGTTGGTGACACCGCCGGCGCTGTTGGTGCCGGTGAACTGGAGGTTGGCCGTAATGGAACTGGTGACGGCGAAAAGGCCGGCGACCGAGGCGGAATTGTTGGTGATGGTGATGGTGTACGAAACGGGATTCCCGGACAGGGCGAAGTTGGTGGAGGCGGTGAGGGTAACGCCGAGGTCGACTTCGTTGGTGTAGGGGTTGAAATCAAGGAAGAGGTCGCCGCCGGAGGAACGCACGGCGAAGGATCCGTAGCTCTTTTGGGGCGGATTGAACAGCGTCGTTTCGACGGTGAACTTGTTCGAGGCAAACCCGGTCTGGTTCCCGGCATCGACGATCATCCAGCTCAGCGGGCTCAGTCCATCGAACCCGGACAGGGAGGTGCTGCTCTGGACGAGTTCGATCTTAAACGGATTGGTGGCGGTGGTGTCGTTGGTGACCGCACCGGTGCCGCCGGCCACGGTGATCAGGTCCCAGTTGACGCCGGGAGTTCCCGAGGCGGCATTGATGTCCACCCGGTAGGTGCCGCCGGTGAAATTGGCCGAGGCCACGGCGATGTTCCCGATGCCGGTGTTGTTGGGGGAGATGCGGCCGCCGCGAACGCGGAGGTGGCCGATGGAGGCATTGGCGGCGAGGGTTCCGGCGGCGACTTCGGCGAGACCGGCGGCAGGGAGGGTTCCGGTCACCAGCAGCACACCGGAGGAGACGATGGTCGAGCCGCTGTGGGCATGGGCCGAACTGCTGAGGGTCAGCGTGCCGCTGCCAACCTTGGCGACGGACAGGGAAGCGCTGGCGGCAGAGTTCGAGAAGGCTCCGGAGAACGTCGTGCTGGCGTTGTTCGCGCCGATACCAATCATCGCCGAGGAGCTGGCGAGACGGTTGTCGATGGTGCCGCTGCCGGAGATCCCGCCGAACGTCTCCGACTGGCCATTGAGGTCGATGATCACGCTCGGCTGCAGGGTCCAGCTGTTGCCGGCGTTCGGGATCACCCCGGAGGTGCCGATGCGCAGCACGCCGGTGTTGGCGACGGTGGTGGAGCCGAGCCAGGCGTTGGCGGTGTTGCTGATGACCAGCAAGGTGCCGGCATTTTCCAGGTAGAGGGTCAGTCCGTTGCTGACGGATCCGGAAAGCTTGCCGGCGATGACCGAGGTTGCATTGCCCGCGCCCTCGATAAAGGAGGTGCCGGAACCAAGGGTGATGCCTTGGCTGGGGCCACCGAGGGTGACATTGTGGCGGAGAATCACCGACCCGTTGCTGACCAGGGTCAGCACATCGTCACCGGTCCCTGCACCAAAAGCCCCGCCGTGATAGACATCCACCAGCTTGTCCACGTTGCCGGCACTGTTGATGACAAACTTGCCGGTGAACGAGGGCTGGTTGTTGGTGACGATGAACCGGGTGATGGAACTGCCGAACGACATGGTCACGATGCCGGAACCGGTGAATCCACCGACCGGCGGATAGAGGAGCCAGCGCTGGGAGTCGTCGCCCAGGTTGCGCAGTTCGGCGCCGGCGGGGCCAATGGTGACCGGGTTGATGAAGAACGCGGTGTTGGAGAAGCTGCCATGGAGTCCGGCGCCGTTGATGACGACGGCGTTGGTGGTGGTCGCGCCGAGGGACCCGTTGGTGGTCGTGGTAACCACCACGACGCCGCCGCTCACCGAAAGGGTGCCGCCGTAGTAGAGGTTCGTGGACTGAAGGGTCCAGGTGCCCGTGCCGACCTTGGAAATGTTCAAGGTGGCCCCGACCCCGGAATTGGTCATGCTGCCGGTGAAGTTCGTGCTGCCGTTGTTGGCACCGACGATCAGGGTGGCGGTGGAGCCGTCGAGCATGTTGTCGATGCGGCCGGCTCCGGTAAGCCCGCCGATGCGCTCGGAGAAACCATTCAGGTCGAGGCGGGCCACGCTGGTGACATTGAATACGGCACCGGTGTCGGGGATCACCCCGGCGGCGCCGAGGCGCAGGGTGCCGAAAGCGGCGGCGGCATTCAGGGTGGTTTCGCCGGCCCAGCTGTTGCTGGTGTTGGACAGGACCATCGCGCTGTTCGCATTGCCGAGGTAGAACTGCACGGCGTTGGTCGCGGGGCCGCTGATCTTGCCGGCGACGGTGCCGGTGGAGGTGCCGGCGACTTCGATCTTGGTCTGGCCGGAGCCGAGGGTGATGCCCTGGGAGGCACTGCCCAGGGTGACGTTGTTGCGGAACAGGACAGCGCCGTTGTTCTGGAAGGTGATGGCATCGTCGCCGGTTGCTCCGCCAAATGCTCCGCTGTTGCTGAGGTCCACGAAGCGGTTCTGGTTCCCGCCGCTGTTGACGATCCACCGGCCGGTAAAGCCGGTCTGCGAACTGGCCATGGAAAAGCGGGTGTTGTTGCCGCCAAAGGAAAGGGTGAGCGGTCCGGATCCGGTGATGCGGTTGGCGATCATCTGCCAGCGCTGGGAGTCGTTGCCGAGGTTGCGGAGCTCACCGCCCGCGGCCCCTACCGCAACAAAGTTGCTGACATTCACATTGGCGGAGAAGAGCGCGTGCAGGGCACCACCGTTCAGGGAAACGCCGTTGGTGGCGGTGGTGCCGAGGCTGCCGGAACCGGTTGCGGTGATACGGATCACGCCGCCGCTGATCGTCGTCAACCCGGTGTAGTTCTTGTTGGTGTCGGAAAAGGACAAATCACCCGCGCCGGTTTTGGTGAGCCCGGCGAAACCGCCCAGGGCGGCGCTGACCGTGGTGGTCACGGCGGGACCAACCAACCAGGTACCCTCTGAAAGGGTAAGCACACCCGAACCGGCGACGGTGTAGATACCCTGGGTCGTGGCGATGGTACCGGCAGTCACACCGCCGGCTTCCACGGTTACGGTGCCGACACCCAACCCGCCAAACACGGCAGCATCCGGCGTGGCGTTGTTCCAGTTGGCCGGGCTTCCCCCGTTCAACCAACCCGCCGCACCGTTCTGCCATACCCCGGCCACGCCACCGGTCCAGACCAGCGATGCCGCAGAGGATACCACCACGGACGCAATCCACAGCGAGAACGCCACCATGGCGCGATGAAGAACGAAGCGACATGAAGTAACCTGCATCATAATCTGTCGACCTTCCTGCTGCTGCCACACGACCAGACCTACACCAAAATCCTCCACCATCCAGATGGCAGCCGCCCTACCAACTCATGGTACACAAACGCCCACCAAACAATCAGGGAATCACGCAACCTTTTCGTTCACGTCCTATGCAGTTTAGCGTCATCCCTGCGGTCAGCCCGCAAGGGTGATGCGCAGGGAGTCGGCATCGAAGCCATCAGGCATCGGGAGGGTGCGGGCGGCCCGGTCATCCGACAGCACCGCCGCGGTGGCGTTTTGGCGCCGGTTTGACCGGCCGCTGAGGAAGGCACGGCCAGCCCAGCCCTCGATCAGCATCGGTTGGCAACCGAAACTGAATCCGGGAGCGACGGAGGGCAACAGGCCGCGCAGCGGCTGGTGCACGGGTTCTAGCCAGGCCTGGAGTTCACGCCACGGGACCGAGGCCTCGATGCGGCGTAATCCGTGACGGCTGGAGGCTAATGTGGATACGCGGGGAAACGAGCTGCTCAACACCCGATCATTGATCATGCAGGCCCAGAGGGCATCGGTGGTTTGCGAACTGAAACCGAGCCACAAAGTGAAGTCGCCCCGTTCGAGGGTGCCATCACCGTTGAAATCAAACCAGAGGCCCACACCATCGGCGAGGTCGAATTCCCCGGCGGTGTACCCGGCGTGGCTGTGCGCTTCGCAGGCCTTGGCGGGACCGGCCAGTTCCTCCACCAGCAGGCGCAGGTGCTGGGCGTCCCAGCCGAAGGCGATCCGGGCACGCATGCGCCCCACCCCGAACGCCGCGAGGTCGATCGCGATGGAATCGGAACGTTCCGGCGGACCTTTCGGTGCAACGAGGTGGGTGCCGCGAAACGTACGCGGGATAGACGGGGCGGGTGGCGGAACCGCGGGGACCTGCAGCGGATAGGCTCGTCGGGCCAAGGCGACCATCTCATCAAGTCCCACCACGGTGAACTGCGCGGGATCAAGGTGGGCGGCAATCTGGGCAAAGTCGGCAGGAGAACCTCCGTACACCGGGATGAAGGCGGGGAATCCCTGTTGCACGGCCAACGCTTCGATCCGGGCGGCGACGGCCTTGAGTTGGGCGGCACCTTCCCCGGGGATGCGGTACTTCCAGTAGAACAGCGACCAGTCGGCTCCGATGACCGGCTGACCGGTCCGGGTCATCCACAGGCCCGGCTGCTGAGCCGCCTCGAAGACATAGCCCTCGGCACCGCGGCGGATCAGCCAGGCTTCGGTTTCCGGGTCCAGCACGCCGTTGGTCGCGTCCAGCATGCCGTGTACGGCGTAGATACTGCCCACGCGCACATCGCTGTCGGCGAGCAAGGCGGCCTCGCGGTCGGCCAGCGCCATGGCCTTGGCGGAATGCTTGAGCCCGTAATAGCCGTAGCCGGAAATCGAGGAGACAAACACATCCAGCTCGGTGCTGGTGCGGTAGAAATACTCCATCAAGCCGGGATACCGTTCATTGATGAAGGGAGAGATGCCCCAGTTCACCGGCATATTCCCGCGGCCAGGTTCCAACCAGCGTCCGGCACCCATGACCGAGCCCATCCACTTCAGGGTATCGCCCTCGTTCACCATGAACGTGACGTACGCGCGGCGTTGCAGCGTGACCGAGGCGGGATCGAAGCGGCGACGGGTGCGCAGGGGCCAGGCGGTGGCGCTGATCTTCTCGTGGAAGGACAGGTTGGGGCAACCGGTGCAGATCAGGAAGGTTCCCGAAGGCCCCATCGCGACCATCATGGCCGCCTCGCTGGTGCCCCATCCATACATCGGGCTCATCGGCTCGAGGGCACCGAGGATGCGACGGATGAGGGCGAAATGCGCCGGTGCGCGGGCCTCCCAGAAGTCGAGGTTGAACACGAACATGCGGCCGGCGACGGCAAGGTCGAGGGAGAAAATGTCAGGATCCTTCTGGTCGTTGGTATCATTTTGTGAAAACACCGCGGTCCGCGAACAGCGGGGCATCAGGTGCTCGAACGCCCAGGTGGAAGCCTCGAGCCGCGAGGCGAACCGATCGCGCACATCCGCCACCACGGGCAGCCGCGCGAGAAAGGCGTCGAGCATGGGGGACTCGTCCGGAACGGCCACGGCATCCTCGACGCCGGCGAGGGTGACGGCGAGCGCGAGTTCGCACCGGTTGGACAAGCGGAAGCGCACCACGCCGCGCACCTGGTCGCCCAGGGCATCGAGCAAGGCCAGCGGGTCGGTGAGTAGATCGAACCGGCAGCCGCGGGATTGCGCATAGTAGTCCTGCCAAAACTCCGGCGCCGAACGGTAGCGCGCCAGCGTGTCGGCAGCCAGCCGCGCTGCGCCATCGGCGCTGAGCGGGTTGGCCTCAAAGGAGGAATGGCACTGGCGGCGACGCAAGGTCAGGAATACCCGGGGCGTGGTGCGGTTGGCCAGCCCTTGCAGACAGACCGCACTCACCAGGACCGCATCGGAATACGACTCGACATCGAGGACCAGCGCCTGCTGCCCCACCCCCGCCGCCGGCTTGGGCGACGCTATCAGATCCATTGCCACCGATCGTTCTCCTGTCCGCGGATGGCGAACCGCGAACCCCCGCGGCTTCAGACCCATCTGACTTCTGTTGATACGCCAGCCGCCCGGAGAAGGCCAGCGGGGATGTGCACGATCATGCGCTTTTTCGTCCATTATCAGGATGCTTCCGTGCACCGTGGCCCCGCACCAAAACATACCGGAAAGCACGGATAACGTGGCCTTCGCCGGTTGTTGCGCCGCCGGAATCAGGTAGGTTCGGATCACGCCCATGCATGATCATCCTCGAATCCGTGCCGCCGAGGCCGGCCTGGAAGCCGTCCTGGCCCGCACCGGCCATCCGGGCGCTGGCGCGCTGCTGCGTCCCCTGTTCGCGCCGTGGTGGCCGCTCTTCCTGCTGGCCGTCGCGTTGAATGCGCTGCACGGCCTGGCGGTGTCGGCGCAGAACCTGATGCCGAAGTGGCTGATCAGCGACATCCTCAAGCCGGCTGATCTCGATGTTGAAGAAAAACTGAGGCGGCTGGCCCTGCTTTCGGTCGCGTTCCTGCTGGTGACCGTATTCGGGCGGATGCTGATGTGGCATGCCGGATACCGCCTGTTCACCCATGTGCGGGAGCGGGTGGTGTTTACGTTGCGTGCGACGTTCTTCCGCCACGTGAACCACCAGTGCCTGCGTTTCCATGGGCGGCATCCATCGGGCGAATTGTTCAACTACCTGTTCGGCTCCCCGCTGGCCACGATGATGCAGTTCTACCAGCACGCCTCGATGTTCGTGCCCGGCGCCGTGTTCACGCTCGTTTCGACGGTGGCGCTGCTCGGCATGTGGGATCCGGTGTTGACCGGCGTGTTGCTGGTAACTGCGCTGGTCAATGTGGGGATCATGCAGCACGCCCGCCGCAAGATCCGGGCGCTGAGCATGGATTACCAGGCCGTGGAGGGCGATGTGGCCGGTCACGCGGCGGACCTCCTGCGCGGATCGCACGCGGTGAAACTCTACGCGATGGAGGATACGGTATCCGCGGAGTTTGAGCGCGAGGCGATGAAGATGGGGCGGCAGAGTTACCACCGCGACATCCAATCGCACGTCCACCACATGAAACACGAGGCATCGACCTACATCGGGTATGCCGTGCTGATCGCCGCGGCCGGCTGGCGGTACCTGACCGGGCATGCCGATGAAGGGGTGATTGCCGCCTACCTGACCGCCTTCGGTGCGGTGATGGCGCAATTCTCCGCGCTGTTCACATCGGTGGCGCTGCTGGGTGGGGCGCAGGCTTCGCTCGAGCGGATCGGCCGGGTGTTGAAGACGGCGAATTCCACGCCGGATCCCGGACCGGGCGAGGCCATGGACGTCCCGGCCGGAGGCGACCTTGTTTTCCGTGACGTGGTGTTCGCCTACGATCCCGCACGCGAACCGGTGATCCAGGCGCTGTCGTTAACCATCCCGCAAGGCCAGCGCATCGCGCTGGTGGGTTCGTCGGGCGCAGGCAAGAGCACCGTGGTGCAATTGCTGATGCGCTTGTACGACCCGCAGCAAGGGACGGTGGAGATTGGCGGGACCGATCTGCGCCGCTGTCGCGGCAGCGATCTCCGGCGACACATCGGCATCGTGCCGCAGGATCCCTTCATCTTCCGCACCTCCCTCCGCGACAACATCCGCGTGGCGAAACCGGAGGCTTCCGATGCCGAGCTCCGCCGTGCCTGCGAGCGCGCCCACGCCTGGGAATTCATCGCGCGGCTTCCCTGCGGACTCGACGAGGTCGTGGGCGAAGGCGGATCGACGTTAAGCGGCGGTCAACGGCAACGCCTCGCCATCGCACGGGTGCTGCTGGCCTCGCCCGGCATCCTGGTCTTCGACGAGGCGACCAGCGCCCTGGACACGACCAGCGAACGGCTGATTCAGGCCAGTCTCGAAGCGGAGTGCGCCGGACGCACGGCGATCTTCATCGCCCACCGCCTCGCCACGGTCAAGACCTGCGACCGCATCCTCGTGATGGACCAGGGACGGATCATCCAGGACGGCACCTATGCAGACCTGGTCGCGACGCCCGGACGCTTCCACGACATGGTGCAAGGGCAGCAGCTTCGGGTATGAGCGCGGCGCGGTAACGCCTGCCGGGTATTCATGCGGCGACCTGCGCTGGAACGGCCGCGAGCTAAGGGGCGAAATGGTGCACCAGGGCGGTGGCGATCAGCGCATGGCCGGCCGGGGTCGGGTGAACGCCATCGCCAGCCCAATAGGCGGCGGGTGCATCGCGAAGTCGCTCGCGGAAGAGGTCATCCAACGGGATGAACGCAGCCCGGTATTCGGTGGCCAGAGCGCGGGCGGCGGCGCGTTTCGGATCCAGGTCGTCCCGCCATGCCGGGGTTACATGGCCGCACGGCAACAGGAACGGCTCCAGCACAACCACCCGGGCGGAGGTTTCATCGCGCAACCGTTGCAGCAAGGTTCGCAGATGATCGATGTACTGCTCCACCGGAGTTGGATCGTTGCGGTCGAACCGCCGCCAGGTGTCGTTGACCCCGATCAGCAGCGAGACCACATCGGGCCGGAGGTCGATGGCATCCTCGGACCAGCGGGCAACGAGGTCGCCGCTGCGGTGACCGGAGATGCCCCGGTTGATGAAGGTCAGGTTGAGGTCGGGCCGTTGCAACGCCAGTTGACCGGCCGCCATGATCACGTAACCGCGGCCAAGGCTTGCCGGATCCTGGCGGTCACGGCCGGCGTCGGTGATGCTGTCGCCTTGGAACAGGATGCGGGAGCCGGGGGCAAGAAGGGTCATACAGTGGCCTCGTTGATCAGGAAACGGTTGCGGAAAAGGC
>CALBHI010000371.1 GCA_937894535.1 uncultured Verrucomicrobiota bacterium | reverse complement strand
AGCCAGTGGCCGTATTGAGTATAAAGGGGAATGCTTCAAGATGATATCTTGGTTTGATCGGCGAGCGCAGCGAGACGATGCGTGACCACCTGGATTCGTCAGGTAAACCTGTGACGCTGAAAGCGGTACAGGTTTAGCGGGCGGGTGGTCGGATTTGCGGTGATTTCAAGGCGGACCGGCCGTCGCTGGACTCCCGTCCGCGACGACCGGTCCAACGCAGAAAGCGCCGTGAATCCGGCCGCACGCCAAGCGGCCTGACGAATCCAGGTATCATCCAATACAGCACCACCGCGCAGTCGCCCAGTTGGTCAACACCTTCACCAACCCCGGCGACGGCGCCTCCTTCGAAACCTACCGCGTTTTCGCCCACCCCTCCGCCCCATAAACCAGACCAGAGAAAGAACCGCGGATCGCGCGGATGCTGCGGATGGGAAGAGCGTGCGCGCGATCAACCTACACAGGTTGCCATGGCTTAACCGCCGCACACGTCGATGACGCAACGCCGGCACTGCGGGCCGCAGCAGAAAGACAAACCTCGGCGCAGCGGGATCCTCAGGCGAGCAACCGTTCGGCATCCTCGATCAGGTTATCGAGGTCTTCCTGAATCACCGCCCATACGATCCGGTCATCGATGATATCGTAACCGTGTATGAGAATGTTTCGGAACGAGATGATTTCCCGGCATTCACGAATGTGTCCGAGCAGGTCGGGATTCTTTTTCCGGATCCGGTTCAGTGCCTCACCCATGATCTCGAATTTCCGCTCAACCGCGCCACGCATCATGGCGTTGGCCACGTAATCCTCAAAGGTGCATCCGCCGGTGAAATCCTGGATCGCCCTGCCGGCTTGAATGATGTCGTATAGATGGGCCCGCTCCTCATCCCTCATAGAGCGGTATCCTTTCCTCGAGGACACGCTTCTTAAAGTAGGGATTGCGCAGGCTGTTCGTCGTGATCAGGTCGACCTTGCGCCCGAGACGGTCTTCCAATTGATGCAGCAGACCAAAAAACCTCTTGGCCGGATTCCGGTCCGGGTCAAAGAACTCCACAAGGAAATCAACATCACTGGCTGAGGTGGTCTCACCCCGGGCAAGAGAACCAAACACATCCAATCGCCGCACACCATGGTCGCGGCAAGCCTGAATGGCGGCAGGTTTTATATCTTCCAGCGTCATGCGGTCATCATGGAGCGAACGGAGACACGCATCAAGCCCGGATGATGCATTCCCAAAGGCCATACACCCGCCCCCGCCCCCGCCCCGTAATACGAACCAACGGAACCACGGACGAACACGAATGGACACTGATCGGGTGTTGCAACGATAGGATCGCCTCGCCTTTTCATCAGAACCACCCGCGCATCGGCCTTGATGACCCAATCCCCTCCCCCTATTCGTGTTCATTGGTGTTCATTCGTGGTTACACCTCCTTGGTTGGACCGAAAACAAACGGAATCCGAAAACCACGAATCGACACGAATCCCCACGAATAGGGCATGAATACAATGCCGATGCTTCGCCCTTTCATTAAACCTCCAGCATATCAACCCTGATACCGCGACACCCTCCCCCCATCCGTGTCCATCCGTGTTCATCCGTGGTTACACCTTCTGAATCACCATCGTTTCAACTTCCCGTTTCCTTCGCGCCGTTTCCTGCTACCATCGGATCGCCATGCCCGACTACCGCCCCGGCCAACGCTGGATCAGTGAAACCGAACCCGAACTCGGTCTCGGCCGTGTAACCGCCACCGCCGCCGGCCGCGTCGAACTCGCCTTCCCCGCCACCGGCGAAACCCGCCTCTACGCCGCCGACCACGCCCCGCTGAAACGTGTGCTGTACCACCCCGGCGACCGCATCAGCAACGCCGAAGGCCAGACCCTGCTCATCGCCGCCACCTCCGAGCAGGACGGCTGCCGCCTCTACACCGATGACACCGGCCGCACCGTGCACGAACGCGACCTGCGCGACGCCCAGACCTTCGACCGCCCCGAGGCGCGCCTCCAAACCGGCCATGCCGACCCCCACCCGCTGTTCGACCTTCGCCGCGAAACCCTCCAGCGCCGCGCCGACC
>CALBHI010000370.1 GCA_937894535.1 uncultured Verrucomicrobiota bacterium | reverse complement strand
CCGCAAGCAGGCGGTGTGGGCGGTCGCCGGTTTGGTCGCCTTCGCCCTCGCGGTCATGACCGACTACCGGCAACTGGCCAACAATGCCTGGTGGCTGTTCATCGTCTGCCTGGTCCTGCTGGTGCTGGTGTTGTTCATGGGGGTGAAGATCTACGGCTCCACGCGGTGGCTCAATCTCTTCGGCATCCAGGTGCAACCGTCGGAATTCGCCAAGATCGGCACCTTGCTCGTGCTGGCCCACTACCTCAGTCCGCCATCCCGCGACATGGCCTCGGCCAAGACCTTTTTCACGGTATTCGGGCTGATGGCCCTCCCGTTTGTGCTGGTGCTGCAGCAGCCGGATCTCGGCACGGCGCTGATGTTGCTGCCAGTGTCGCTGGCCTTGTTGTTCGTGGGCGGAGTTCCGCTGCGCTATTTGATTATCCTCGGGGTGATCGGCCTGTTGCTGTCACCCTTGGGGTGGTTCGTGTTGGATGAATATCAAAAGGAGAGAATTCTGGTATTTTTGGATCCCGGACGCGATCCGCTCGGCGCCGGCTGGAACAAGATCCAGTCGGAAATCGCCGTCGGTTCGGGCGGTCTGGGTGGCAAGGGATATTTAATGGGGACGCAGAACATTCTGGGGTTTCTGCCCCGCACGGTCGCGCCGACCGATTTCATTTTTTCCGTGATTGCGGAGGAAAGTGGATTCGCCGGAGCGGCTCTTGTGCTGGGGTTGTATGCCGTGATCCTCGGTTGTGGAATCCGCGCGGCCATCCGCGCCCGCGACCGCTTGGGCCGCCTGTTGGCCGCCGGGATCACCACCAGCCTGTTCTGCCACATGTTCGTGAACATCGCCATGACGGTCGGCCTGGCGCCGATCACGGGATTGCCCCTCCCGCTCATCAGTTATGGCGGTTCGTTCATGATCAGCACCATGGTCGGGCTCGGCCTGGTGCAAAGCGTGTATGTACGCCGGATAGACAGATAACGGAGCAAGATTATGTGGGAGTTCATCAAAATGCTCATGCGTCGTAAGATCAAAAAGGAAATCGTCATCAACAAGGAAAGCCTGCAATCGCGCGTGGTGATCCTTGAAGAGGGCAAACTCGAGGACTTCTTCATCGAGCGCAGCAGCGAGGACCGCATTGTCGGCAGCATCTTCAAGGGCAAGATCCAGAACCTTGAAGACGGGTTGCAGGCAGCGTTCATCGACCTCGGTCTGAAGAAAAACGCCTTCATCCATTACTGGGACATGATCCCGGAGGATACGGTGCGGTTGGAGGCGGAGGAGGGAATCGACAACGGGAAACGCGGCGGCAGCCGCCAGAAACGCTACTCGTCGGAGGAGATCGCCAAACGGTTTCCGATCGGTTCGGAGATCATCGTGCAGGTCACCAAGGCGGCGATCGGGACGAAGGGGCCGCGGGTGACCGCGAACCTGAGCATCCCGGGTCGTTACCTGGTCATGATGCCGGGATCACGGCTGAAGGGCGTCTCGCGGAAGATCGAGGACGCGAAGGAACGCGAGCGCCTGAAGAAGGTGCTGGCCCGCCTGCCGCTTCCCGGCGACAACGGCATCATCGTCCGCACGGCCGGCGCCGGAGCGCGCAAGGTGAGCTTTGTACGCGACATCCGCGCCCTGACCGAGATCTGGAACGAGATGGACCGGATCATGCGTGATGTCCCGGCTCCGTGCCGCCTGTACCAGGAACCGGATCTCGTGGAGCGCATCGTGCGCGACGCGCTGACCGAGGACATCGACCGGATCGTGGTGGACTCGAAAGACGAGTGCCAGCGGATCAAGCAGATCATCGCCCGGTTTGCCCGGCGTTCGCGCGCCCGGGTGCAGACCTACGACGGTGACGCCCCGATCTTCGAGCATTTCGACATCGAG
>CALBHI010000369.1 GCA_937894535.1 uncultured Verrucomicrobiota bacterium | reverse complement strand
TTGCCGGACCAATTCGTCCGGAAACGAGGGCGGGCCGGGCGGGAACAGGTGGAAGCCGGGGATCAGTTCGAGACCGACGATTTCCCAATGCCCGGTGACCGTATCCTTGCCCTGGGACTGCTCGATCATCGTACCGAAACTTGCTTCGGGTGCGGTCACTGCCGCCACGCCGGGAATGGCGGGTGATCCGGGCAGCAGCGCGGGAATGTTGCCGAGGCCCATCCGTTGCAGCACCGGGAGGTCGAGACCACCCACGGACTGGCCGATGTGGGGCAGGGTAGC
Organism: uncultured Verrucomicrobiota bacterium; assembly: GCA_937894535.1. GTDB lineage: Bacteria > Verrucomicrobiota > Kiritimatiellia > CAIVKH01 > CAIVKH01 > CALMUP01. The sequence goes on along the minus strand of CALBHI010000369.1, from coordinate 3,031 downwards.
CGCGCCTTCATCACCGTAGGCGGCGGCATCCGGGGCATGGCCAACCCCGACGGAATCCAAAACGATCAGTACCACTTTCATAGGCTGTCTCCGTGGTTAGAATGGGCCGCCATGACGCATGCCATGATAACGCAACCGGATGCTGCGCGGTAGCACAATCAACGCATCCGGCTAGGTTCGGTTGAGCTGGTCCACGATACCGACGATCACCGAGCGCACCGGGGCGGTAGGATCGCCCAGCACCTGGCGGGCTCCAGTACCTTCATCAAGCACGAGCACCGGTTCGCCGATGCCGGCACCGACGGTATCCACGGCGATGAGATAATCACCACCGGGTTTTCCCTCGGCATTGTGTTTCTCGACCATCAGCAGTTTTTTCCCGTCGTAAAACGGATGGTTGATGGTCGAATAGATGTTGCCGATCACGATGCCGGTAATCATGGTGCACCTGGTTCGTTGCGGGTGATGCCGTCCACGATGCCGACGATCGCGTGGTCGACCGGGACGAAGGTGGTATCCAAGGCCATGGCCGCCTCCCGGCCGCCCTCGTAATACACCGTCTCGCCCGCACCGGCCATCCGCGTGGCATCGGCGGCAACGAGTGCCTTGCCCTTGGGCTGTCCGTTCTTGTCCAGCGGCTGGACCAGCAGCATCGGCACGCCGCCAAGGCCTTCGTAGATTTCGCAGGGAACAACGGTTCCGATGACTTTGCCAAGCATCATGTCAGTACCTCTCTCCTTCGAGTTCGAGGGCGGTGGCTTCGTGGAAACGGGTCGAGCCGTTGATCTGGCGGCCAAGTGCTTCGTGGGGTGCGGTGAGGATCCGGTGGGTGAAGACCACACCGGCGCGTTCGAGAAAGGCGGCGGCGAGGTCCACCGCGGCCTCGATGTCGTGCAGGTCGCCTTCGTAGATGCTCAGGCCTTTTCCCGCGAGTCCCTCATCGGCCAGGCGCAGTTCGATCAACGATACCGGGGTGCCCTTCAGGGCGGCTTCGGCGGCCCGGACATTGGCGGCTACCGAGGCGGTCTCGATGATCGCCCAGGCGCCGTCGCGGGTCGCGCTGCGCCGCCCGAACATCGCAGCGAACACCTCGGGGTGCACATCGGGCAGGAACACCTTGTCGAGCAGCGCCTGTCCGGCCCAGAACTGGCCTTCGGTATAGGCCTCCTCGACGGCGGCGGTGGAGCCCCCGATGACGGTCAGGTAACGCCCGCGGGTGATCGTCCCGTTCTTCAGGAAGGCGATCGGTGCTTTCTTGAGCATGGCATCGGTGGCCTGGATTCCCGAGGGAATGTCCAGGAACTCCAGGATGGCCACCGCGGGGAAGGGCTTCATCAGGTGATCCGGAAGTGATCGACCAGCACACAGCGGCGCCACCGCGAGAAGCTGCGCGGGCCGGTGAGGCCCTCGCCGGTCGGGCTGGCGATGGTGAACGAGCAGTAGCCTTCGCCGCCGAGGCCGAGTCCGGCCTGGGAACGGCCGTTCTTGACGAAGATGCTGCAGTTGCACTCCTTGGCCATGCGGTGCAGTTTGTCGATGTTGCGCGAGTGCATGATGGCGGTGTGGCGGTTGCCGCTCTCGGTCTTGAGGGCAAGATCGATCGCATAGTCGGCATTCGGCACGCGGCAGATGGGGAGAATCGGCATCATCTGCTCGGTCCAGAGCAGGGGATGGTTCTCGTCCACTTCGACGATGCCCAGCCGGATCGAACTCGGCACGTTGATGCCGATCTTGGCGAGGATCACATCGGCATTCTTGCCGATCAGGTCGCGGTTGATGTGCGCCTCCTTGCGCGGCCCGTGCATCTCGGTGAAGATGACCTTCTCGAGCGCGGCCAGCTTGTCCTTGCCGATCAGCACCGCATTGTTCTGGGTCATGGCCTGGACCAGCCGGTCCGCCACGCTCGACACCACCAGCACCTGCTTCTCGTCGGCGCAGATGATGTTGTTATCGGTCGAGGCGCCGAGCACGATATCGCGGCCGGCCTTGTCGATATCGGCCGTCTCGTCGACCACCACCGGCGGGTTGCCGGGACCGGCGCAGATCGCCCGTTTACCGCTGGTCATCGCCGCCTTCACCACGCCGCCACCGCCGGTCACCACGACCAGGCGGATATCCGGGTGTTTCATCGTCGCGTTGGCGCTCTCCACGGTGGGGCTCGCCACGCAGGTGATCGTATTCGGCGGACCACCGGAATCGACAATCACCTTGTTGATCAGCGCGACGGTCTGCATCGAGCAGTTCTTCGCGGTCGGGTGGACGTTGAAGACGACTGTGTTGCCGGCGGCGATCATGCCGATGGTGTTGCAGATGATCGTCGAGGTCGGATTGGTGCACGGAGTGATCGCCCCGATCACTCCGAAGGGGGCGGGTTCGAGCAGGCAGAGGCCATGGTCGCCGGTGATGGCCTGCGGTTCGAGGTGCTCCATGCCCGGTGTCTTTTCCGTCACCAGGATGTTTTTGGTGATCTTGTCCTCGAAGCGGCCGAGGCCGGTTTCGGTATGAGCCGCCTTGGCCAGCGGCGCGGCGTGTTCGAGCATCGTCTTGCGGATGTTGGCGATGATCGAAGCCCGGGTCTTGAGGGGCAGGGCGACGAACACCGGTTGCGCGGCCTTGGCGGCCCTTACCGCTTCGTCCACGGTAGCGTAGATGCCGAGTCCCTGCTCCAGCGGCGGGGCACCGGAGGAGCTGGCCGGGGCGGGACTGCCCGGCTCCCGGTTCAAATCCGCAACAATGCGCTGGGCGATCGCATCGATTTCCTGGTCGGTCAATCTGGCCATAATCACACCTCTAGCGTCGGCGGTGGTTCAACTTCCGGACACGTAACGGGCCTTCATCCCGTGGCACCCGAGGGTGCCGTGTACGTGCGCGTCGTTGTTCCGTTCCGCCGTTATTTCTTGTACTTGGTGGCGTCGCCGACGTTCCACGTGTCCACGATCCCCATGACCACGGCGTCCACCGGACGCTTGTCGGTCATCTGGGTCTGGCGCGCGGAACTGCCGGACGCGATCAACACGATTTCCTCGGGACC
>CALBHI010000368.1 GCA_937894535.1 uncultured Verrucomicrobiota bacterium | reverse complement strand
CATTGAGCGCGAGGTGTTTGAACGGCGGAGGCGTATCCTTGTAGGCCACGGAATGCTCCTCGTAACGGAGGTTTTGGAAGGCCGGGGGTGCTGCGTGTGCGGTCACGCCGAGCAGGGCCAGAAGGGCGAGGGTTCGGACGCGAAGGGGCGCTTTATTCATCTCATGTCTCCTTGTGGGTTGGAGGACAACTCGGCTTCGTGTCAGGGAGGTCAAGCCAGGACGGATTCGCGGGCCATCGCCTGCGGCACGTAGGCGCAGGTCGGGTCGGAGGCATCGAGGTCGCCGGTCAGCGCATAGGCGCGGGCCCGTGATCCGCCGCCACATACCGACAGGTATTCGCACGAGGTGCATTTGCCGTGGAGGCGTGCGGGGTCTTTCAACTGGCGGAACACCGGATGGTTACGGTAGATGTCGATGACCGAAGTCTCGCGGACATTGCCGCATTCCACCGGCAGGAATCCGCTCGGACACACGTTGCCGAGGTGGTCGACGAAACAGAAGCCGTTGCCGGCATGGACCACCTTCTTCGAGAAGAAGCATTTTCCGAAGGCGGCTTTTTCGGTATCGCCTTCCTGCTGGGCGACGAAGCGGCGGTAGGTCTGGCCTTCGGTGATCTTGACGATGAAGTTCACGCGCTTGGAGAGGGCGTGGATCTTGCCGTAGAGCGCCTCGATCTGGTCGGGTGAGCATCCTTCCAGCGTCGATCCGCGGCCGGTCGGCACGAGCAGGAACACCTCCCAGAAGACGATGCCGAGACTCTCCACCACGTCCGCGATGGCGTCAAAGCGGTCGAGGTTCCAGCTTCCAAACACGGTGTTCGCCTGGAGCGGTATGCCGAGTTCGCGTGCCCAGGCCGCGCCCTGCATGGCCTTGGCGAACGAGCCTTCGACGCGGCGGAAATCGTCGTGTTCGGCCGCAGTGGCCCCGTCGATGCTAATGGCGATCTGGTGAACCCCCGCCTCCTTGATCGACACCATCCGCGCGCGGGTCAAACGGTCGGTCGTGGCGGGAATCGTACCCACCCGCAGTCCGGCGCCACGGGCATGGCGGATCAAGTCCTCGAGGTCCTCGCGCTGAAACGGATCACCTCCGGTGAAGATGATCAACGGAGTGCCCATCTTTGCCACATCGTCGATCAACCGGAACCCCTGTTCGGTGGTCAACTCACGCGGGTCACGGCGGTTTTCCGCGGAGGCGCGGCAGTGGCGGCACGCCAGTTCACACGAACGCGTCACTTCCCAGATCAGCAGCAGCGGGGCTTGCGTAAAGTCCAAATCGCGTTTCATGGCATGTCCATCCTAGGTTCTGCAGCTGGAGGTGACTACCCGATTCCCTGATCGGGGAATCCCTCACCCTCGTGCCTGGTCGATGCGCTCTCCGGCACAAGGTTACGGGCCGCGCGCACCACCGGCTTGAGGTCGCCGTCCAGGCCTTCGTGCCGGTAGACGATCCGGCCCTGTCCATCGAGTAACACGATGAGGTTTGCGTGGGCGATGTTGCCATCCGGTTCACGGCGGTAGCGGATGCCGAGGGCGGCGGCGAGTTCGCGCACCGTGCCTTCGTCGCCATGGAGCAACTGCCAGGCCGGATCGATGGCCTTGGCTCCGGCAAAGGTCGCCAGCATATCCGGCGTGTCGCGTTCGGCGTCAAACGATGCCATGACAAACTGGATGTGGTTGGCCGTCTCACCGCCGAGCTGGTCGGCGATGGCCTGCATGTCGGCGGTGATGCGCGGACAGGCATACCCGCAATGGGAAAAGAACATACATACGACCATGGGCCGGCCGGCGAGACCGGACCAGACCACCGATTCGTCACGCTGGTTGCGCCAGGTGGCATCGAGGTCATACAAGGAAATAGCATCATCCTCGGCGGTGGCCAGCAACGGAATTATCAACAAGAGACACAATAGGCGTTTCATGGGGTCAGGCTCCTTACGCAACGAAAGCCGAGGTTGGGCACGGTATAGCGGGCTTGCAAACTGCTGCGGAACGCATACCGCATAAACGCGGCGTAATCTTCGAACGACGACGCACCGAGGGCCCCGCTGCCACAGAACATGGTACGCTCCAGGCCGGCATCGGCCCGCGACTCACCGGTCACCAGCGCGGTGTTGAAATCCTCCACCCACTCCCAGACCAGGCCGTGCAGGTCCCACAATCCCAGCGGATTCTGGAACGTGCTGCGCACCGGGGGCAGGGTGCCGCGCACCGGCTTGCCGTACCAGGCGAGGATACGGGCCACGTTGTTGGACTGATCCGGTTGGGCGGCGAGTTCCCACTCGGCCAGCGTGGGCAAACGTTTACCGTGGGCTTT
>CALBHI010000367.1 GCA_937894535.1 uncultured Verrucomicrobiota bacterium | reverse complement strand
CCCGCGGCCTTTCGGATGAATTGTTGGCCCGCTACCCGGATCAGCGCCTCGGCATTCCGCTACAAACCGCCCATGTGCGCTCCCTGAACCTTTCCACCGCGGCCGGAATTGCCGTGTACGAGGCGTTACGACAACAACAAAATTTTTGAACGCAACCACCGCGTCATCATCCAATCATGACGCTTCCCGGCGTGTCTTCGGCTAGCCGCCAGCACGGAGCGGAAACACGCCTGAATACCAGGAGAACCAACCATGAGTACCGGCATTACCGCCATCAACGAGCAAGTCCGCGAGCACAGCGCCTTCGTCACAGCGCTGCGCGCCGAAATCAGCACCGTCATCGTCGGCCAACAGTACGTCATCGACCGCCTGATCATGGGCCTGCTGGCCAATGGACACCTCCTGCTCGAGGGCATGCCCGGCCTGGCCAAAACCCTCGCGGTGAAAACCCTGGCCGGTGCGATCAGCGCCACCATGCAGCGCATCCAGTTCACCCCCGACCTGCTTCCCGCCGATATTATCGGCACCCAGCTCTACAATCCGAAGGAAGGCCAGTTCACCATCCGCAAAGGGCCGGTGTTTGCGAACCTGATCCTCGCCGACGAAATCAACCGCGCCCCGGCCAAGGTCCAGAGCGCCCTGCTGGAGGCCATGCAGGAACGCCAGGTGACCATCGGACCCGAAACCTTCCGCCTGCCCGAGCCATTCCTTGTCCTCGCCACGCAGAATCCGATCGAGCAGGAAGGTACCTATCCCCTCCCGGAAGCCCAGGTCGATCGTTTCATGCTGAAGTTGAAGGTGCAGTACCCGACGCTGGAGGAGGAGCGCCGCATCCTCGATGCCATGGCCAGCACCAAGGCCCATGCCCCGTCGAGGCCCGTGGTCAAACTCGAACAGATCCTCGCCGCCCGTGCGGTGGTCGACAACATCTATGTCGATGACAAGATCAAGGACTACATCCTGTCCATCGTATTCGCCACCCGCGATCCGGTCGCCTACCAACTCG
>CALBHI010000366.1 GCA_937894535.1 uncultured Verrucomicrobiota bacterium | reverse complement strand
GCTACAACGCCGCCAACGGCGAGTTCGGCGACATGATCGAGTTCGGCATCCTGGACCCGACCAAGGTCACGCGCTCCGCGCTGCAGAACGCTGCCTCGATCGCGGGCCTGATGATCACCACCGAAGCGATGGTGGCCGAGGCTCCGAAGAAGGACGAGCCGGCGATGCCGGCCGGCGGTGGCATGGGCGGCATGGGTGGCATGGACTTCTAAGAAATCCGCGTCCGTTGCACCGCAGTACCGGGAACCCCGCCGCAAGGCGGGGTTTCTTTTTGCCTTGTCGTGATGCGGGTCGACCGTTAGCCTGCACGTCATGCATACCTCGCTTATCATCGTCGACGACTTCCTCGGCCAGCAGGACGCGCTGTCGTTGCGCGAGGCGGCGCTCAAGCTGACCTATCCCGACCTGCGTGGTCCCTTCCCGGGCCGCAACTCGCTGGAGCGCATCGAGATCGAAGGCCTGTCCGAGATCGCCTCGCATCTCACCGGCGAGCGCCTCAAGCCGATCAACCCGCTGCAGTCGCACGGCAAGTTCCGCATCACGCTGGCCAGCGATGTCGGCAGCGCGAAGGTGCACATCGACCAGGCGTACTGGTCGGGGATCCTCTATCTGAGCAAGCCGGAGAACTGTCGCGGCGGCACGGAGTTCTTCCGTCACCGTCCGTCGAACCGCGATCGCGCGCCGCTCAACGATGCGGAGCTCGCGGAGATGGGGTTCTCCTCGCATGCGCAGATGCACCAGGAGATCATCGAGAAGCACAGCAACGACGACAGCGTGTGGGAACCCACCATGCAGGTGCCGATGCGCTTCAACCGGCTGGTGCTGCTGCGCCCCTGGCTGTGGCATACCGCCGGTCCCGCGTTCGGCAGCACGATGGAGGACGGACGGCTGGTCTACCTGATGTTCTTCACCGCCGCGTGATCCTGCGGCTTCCGTTGCCGATGAAACATTCGACAAGCCTCTCCATGCGTGGCTCAATGGCCGCGTGAACACCGCCCGCGCCCGCTTTTGGTTCTGGTATTACCGCGATCCTTCCGCGGCGGCGAGGCTGTGTTCCTTCTAGCGAAACACCAGAAGAATCCCCTTGAAGCCGCCAGCAAACCTGGCGGCTTTTTTGTTGACCCGGAGAACCCCGATGGCCCCCCATACCGACGACCTGCGCATCCGCAAACTCGATGAGCTGGTCACGCCCGCCGCCGTGATCGGCGAACTGCCCTGCGACGACGCGGTGTCGCAGACCGTGTCCGGATCGCGCGCCGCGCTGCACGACATCCTGCACGGTCGCGACGACCGCCTCGTCGTGGTGATCGGGCCCTGCTCGATCCACGATCCCGCGTCGGCCATCGAGTACGCCAAGCGCCTGAAGCCGCTGCGCGATGCGCTGGCCGATGATCTGGAAGTCGTGATGCGCGTGTATTTCGAGAAGCCGCGTACGACGGTCGGCTGGAAGGGGCTGATCAACGATCCGGCGCTGGACGGCAGTTTCGACATCAATCGCGGACTGCGGCTGGCGCGCGGCCTGTTGCGCGACATCAACGCGCTCGGCCTGCCAGCCGGCTGCGAGTACCTCGACACCATCTCGCCGCAGTACATCAGCGACCTGGTGGCGTGGGGCGCGATCGGGGCACGCACTACCGAAAGCCAGGTGCACCGCGAAATGGCCAGCGGCCTGTCGTGCCCGGTCGGTTTCAAGAACGGCACCGACGGCAACGTCAAGATCGCGGTGGATGCGGTCGGGGCGGCCTCGCATCCGCACCATTTCCTGGCGGTGACGAAGGAAGGCCGCTCCGCC
>CALBHI010000365.1 GCA_937894535.1 uncultured Verrucomicrobiota bacterium | reverse complement strand
CAATCGCAAAGGGTAACACCATGAACGGCACACCGTCAGACCCCACCGGGATCAAGTCGCCTTCGGACATCAAGCTCGAACTGAAGTACTATATGTTCGACTGGGACGACAACATCCTGCATATGCCGACGCGCATCCATCTCGAACGCAAGGTGGGCGAGGGGTGGGAACCCTACGATGTTTCCACGGCGGAGTTTGCCCGCATTCGCCGCGACACGGTCAACTACCGGCCGCGGGAAGGGGATTGGGACAAGGCGTTCATCGACTTTTATGATGTGGGTGTGCGCGGCGAGGATGTGTTTCTTGAGGATACGATGATCGCGCTGGCCCCGGTGATTGCCGGACACGAACAGGGTGCGCCGAGTTTCGAGTCGTTCCGCCAGGCGTTGATCGAGGGGCGGCTGTTCGCGATCATCACCGCCCGATCCCATAGTTCACGGGGTATTCGCAAGGGGGTGGAGTATTTCATCCAGCATGTCCTTACCAACGCGGAACGGGCGACCATGGTGGCGAACTTGCGCGCCTACATCGAACGGTTTGATGGGCGTCCGGCGACGATGTCGGACGAAGAGGTGATCGCGAACTACCTAAATTTGAACCGGTACCACGGGGTGACCTCGCCGGAGTTCGAAAAGAAGATGGGCCGCAAGGTCGGCGGCTCGGAAAGTCCGGAACATGCCAAACAGGTGGCGATCAAGGACTTCGTTCAACACGTCATCGCGCTGATCAGTGGGACCGGCGTGCGGGAGCCGATCAGCATCGGGTTTTCCGATGACGACCGGAAAAATGTGCAGGCCGTGCAAGAATTTATTGCCGACGAACTCAAAAAAGAGTTCCCGCACATCAAATTTGTGGTCTACGACACCTCGGACCCGGGCCGGCCGAATGGTCACAAGGTGGTCATCGAGGACGGTCAGGCACACGATGCGTGACCGCCGGGGCGATTGATCAGGGCGCTTCGGGTTCTGCGGGCTTGGCCATGGGAATGGTGACAAACACGGCATTGTGGTCGCTGACTTCGCGGGGGACGACAATCAGGGATGCTTCCGGCTCGCCCAAGCCTTTGGTAAGCACGTAATCCAAGGTGCCGGGCTGGAAACGATCATTACCCTTCCAGGTCGGGCGGGCTTCGGCGGGGGTATTTTTCCAGGAATTCCAGAAGCCAACCTCCTCGAACAGCGCGATCACGTTATCCCCGAAATGGCCATCGTGGTTGGTGTTCAGGTCGCCACCGACCACCCAGCCTTCAATGGTGGAACCAGCAAAACGTTCCTCCATGGCCTTCATGTGGTCGATCAATTGCCGCGTGGAAGCATCCCGGATATCATAATTAACCTGGGCCTCCTCGGGTGTATTGCCCCGGTTGCTTTTCAGGTGCAGGGCGTACACCATGATGAGGCCATCGGTGGCGGGATTCTTCAAGGCGGCAAAGGCAAAACCGCGGCGGTGCTGCTCGGCTGTGGGGATCCAGGCTTCGGCCCAGGCGGCGACGGCGGGCAGACGGGAAACAATGGCGATCTGCTGGTTGCGGCGGTCAGCCCCCTCTTCGACATCGGTAAAGTTCGAAATGACATGGAGTTCCGCATCGGGCATGGTTGCCGCGAGCACCTCGCGGAGTGCGTCACCGTCGCAGACTTCCGTGATCAACATGATGTCGGCGGCAACATCGGAAAAACTCGTTGTGGTGATGGCCAGATGACGGGCCATTTCTTCTGCCGTAGGTTGCGGGCGACGGCCAGGAAACCACTCCAGGTTCAGGGCGGTGATACTCGCCGCAGGAACTGAACCGGATAGGAAAAGTGCGAATGTAAAGGCCACCTTCAAACAACGGGCAATCGGTCCGGTCATGAGTAGATTCATAGGTGTATCCTGTTCGTCCTTTTCGACCACAAGGGTGAAGTATCGTTCATAAATGCCCCCAAGGGAAGAAAAAGCGCCAAATCGGGATGACAGATGGACGGTCAGGAATTACTGTTGCGCCATGACTTCCGATTACCAGCATCAAACCGGTCTCCCCGATGAACCATCCCGCCAGAAGGTCTGGCACATGTTCGACCGTATTGCACCCCGCTATGACTTGTTGAACCGCTTGTTATCGTTCCGGCAGGACGTGGCGTGGCGGCGGAGGATGGCCCGGCAGGTGCAGGCACAACAAGGGTTGGTCCTGCTCGATATCGCAACCGGAACGGCGGATCAGATCATCTCCCTGATGCGCGGAAACGACCGGATCGCCAGCGCGGTCGGGGTAGACATGTCGGAGGGCATGCTCGGGTTCGGCCGGGAAAAAATCCGGAAGTTGAACTGGTCGGACCGGGTGGTATTGAAAACCGGGGACGCGATGAAAATCCCGGAGTCGGATGCGACCTTTGACGTGGCCACGATGTCGTTTGGCATCCGGAATGTCCTCAATGTCACGGAGGCGTTGCGTGAAGTACACCGGGTGTTGAAGCCGGGTGGGAGGGCGTTGATTCTCGAGTTTTCGACCCCGGGCAACCGGTTGTTCCGTCCACTGTATTTCTTTTACCTGCGCCACGTGTTGCCGGTGCTCGGCGGTATCTTGTCCGGCGATCGTTCGGCCTACCGGTACCTCAACCGAACCATTGAGACCTTTCCGAGTGGACGCGAATTCTGCGCCATCATGGAGGCTGCCGGTTTCGAGCGGGTGCAGGCTATTCCGCTGACCTTCGGTATTGCCAGCATCTACCAGGGCGACCGACCAGCCGGCTCATGAACCGACGTTTCCAACTGGGTGCCGAACCCTCGATTGAACAGGGGGCCGCACGATTGCTCGAGGCCTTGCAGGCGGCCTCGAACGCCGGGTTGGCGGCCGGGGACGATGTGCGCTGGGAGGTGGAAGTACCCGACACCGATCCGCTGGCCTGGTTGAATCATCACGACAACCTGGTGCGCATGTACTGCAGCAACCGGGAACGGCGGCTGCAGATCGCCGCGCTCGGCGTCGCCGACATGTTGCGCTACAACGAGGGAGAACACCGCCTTCACGAGGCGTTGGCCGGTGTTTTTGACCGTTTGCACCGATTGCCGCCGGGCATGCGGTTCTACGGCGGTATGCGGTTCAGCGAAGACCTGGTGCCAGGCGATACCTTGTGGCAGCGGTTCGGCCAGGTGCGTTTCGTATTGCCGATGGCCGAGTTGATCCGTGACGAGCTATCGACGCGTCTGACCCTCAACCTGATCACAACCGCGGACACGATGCGTGATCTGGCGGTGCGAACCGCCTTGCTCCGTTCGTTGCGCACCCCACCACCACTCAGTGCTGCTCACCTGCCGCAACCGGTTCGGCGGGTCAACCATCCCGACCGCGAGACCTGGGAGGTGATGGTGCGGCAGGCTCGGCACCACATGGCGGGTGGTGAACTGGCCAAGGTGGTCCTCGCACGGCGTTGCCAGTTTGATTTCGCCAAACCCCTCCATCCGATGGCCCTGCTGCAACGGCTGCACGAGGCTACGCCGGACAGTTTCCATTTCTGTTTCAACTACGGCAATGAAATCGCCTTCATCGGCGCCACGCCCGAGCGGTTGTACCAGCGCCGCGGTCACCAGATCCTCAGCGAGGCCCTGGCCGGTACGCGGCCACGCGGAGCTTCGGAAGAGGATGACCAGTGGCTGGAATCCGAATTGATGGCCAGTGCGAAGGAACGACGCGAGCATCAGTTGGTGGCGGATGCGGTGGTGTCGATTCTCGGGCAATTCTGTTCCGATGTGCACGCGGATGCTACGCCGGAGGTATTGAAGCTCCGCTATGTGCAGCATTTGCGGACGGTTATCCGTGGCACGTTGAAGCCGGGCAGCACCGATGCGGACTTGCTGATGGCGCTGCATCCAACACCGGCGGTGGGAGGATGGCCGCGTGAGGCGGCCCTTTCGGTCATCGCCGCGCTGGAGTCGTGCGACCGAGGTTGGTATTCCGCGCCGATAGGTTGGATTACCACCGAGGAGTCCGAGTTTGCCGTGGCGATCCGGTGTGCGCTGGTCGAGGGTTCGCGCTTGGCCTTGTTTTCCGGCGCGGGCATCATGCCCGAGTCTGATCCCGAGCAGGAGTGGCGGGAGATCGAGAGCAAGATCGGTAATTTCCTACGGATATTCACGACATGAAACAAGCGAAGCCGCTGAACATCAACATGGCGTGGTCCGAGCTGGTCGTGCGTGAATGCACACGCCTTGGCGTTGGACGTTTTTTTATCGCGCCGGGATCGCGTTCAAGTCCGCTTGCCCTGGCCGCGGCTGATCACGCCGCAGCGCTGACCGTACACCATGACGAGCGTGGCCTTGGCTTTGCCGCATTGGGTTGGGCGCGGGCAACCGGGCGGCCTGCCGTGGTCATCACCACCTCCGGCTCGGCCGTGGCAAACCTGTGGCCTGCGGTGTGCGAAGCCCACGTGGACGGGATTCCCATGATACTGCTCACCGCGGACCGTCCTCCCGAGTTGCGTGATACCGGGGCCAACCAGACCATGCCGCAACCGGGATTGTTCGGCAGCTACATGCGGTGGCAGATGGATGTGCCGTGTCCTGACACCAAGGTGCCGGCATCGTATCTGCTCTCCACGATCGATGAAGCCTTTGCACGGGCCATGGGCGATCCGGCCGGCCCG
>CALBHI010000364.1 GCA_937894535.1 uncultured Verrucomicrobiota bacterium | reverse complement strand
GCCTTCGACGTCGACGCCCTCGACCGCACCCCCGCCGCCCCGTGGTTCGGCTACAACCGCCGCGCCCTCGCCACCCTGCGCGACCGCGATTACCTCGATGACCCCACCGCCCCGCTCGCCGCGAAAGCCCGCCGTTTCTTCAACGACCCGCGCATCGCCCGCATCGACCTCGTCACCGTGCCCCGCCTGCTCGGCCGCGTCTTCAACCCCGTCTCGTTCCACCTCGGCCGCGATGCCTCCGGGCAAATCCTCGCCGCCCTCGCCGAAGTGAACAACACCTTCGGCGAACGCCACGTCTACGCCCTCTCCGACCCCACCACCGATCCCGAGGGCTTCCTCCACTTCGCCGCCGCCAAGGCCTTCCACGTCTCGCCCTTCAACGACCGCCTCGGCGACTACCAGTTCCGCCTGCGCGACCAGGACGGCCGCCTCGAGGTCCACATCGACATCGCCCGCGACGGCGCCGTCGTCTTCCGCAGCGGCCTCGTCGCCCGCACCGCCGCCCCCCTCACCACCCGCACCCTGCTCGGCGCGCTGCTCCGCTTCCCGTTCCAAAACCTGCTCACCTTGCCGCGCATCCACCTGCAAGCCGCCCGGTTGTATTTCCAGAAAAAGATGCGATATTTTCCGAAACCCGGACCCGATAGCGCCATGACCATCCAGATTGCCCCCCCGACGTTCCTCGAAAAAACCGGCCGCCGTATCTTCAACCGCCTGCTCACCCGCCTCAACACCGGACGCCTCGCCATCACCACCCCCGACGGCGTCACCCGCACCTACGGCCCCGGCGACGACGGCCCCACCGCCGCCATGCGCATCACCGACTACACCTTCTACCGGCGCATCCTGCTCGACGGCGACATCGGCCTCGGCGAAGCCTACATGTACGGGCAATGGACCACCCCCGACCTCACCGGCCTGATCGCCTACCTGATCGCCAACCGCGACGCCCTCGAGAACGGCGAACTCGCCTCCGCGCGCCTCAAGTGGCTGCTCCACCGCATCAGCCACCTGCTCCGCTCGAACACCAAACGCGCCAGCCGCAAGAACATCAGCGCCCACTACGACCTCAGCAACGCCTTCTTCCAACTGTTCCTCGACCCCACCATGCTCTATTCGTCCGGCCTGTACCTCCGCCCCGACGACACCCTCGAGCAGGCCCAACACAACAAGATGCAGGCCCTGATCCGCCGCGCCGGCATCCAGGCCCACCACCACGTCCTCGAGATCGGCTCCGGCTGGGGCGGCATGGCCATCGAAATGGCCCGCACCACCGGCTGCCGCGTCACCTCGATCACCATCTCCGAACAACAACTCACCCTCGCCCGCGAACGCGTCGCCGCCGCCGGCCTCGCCGACCGCGTGCGCATCGAATTCTGCGACTACCGCGACGTGCAGGGATCGTTCGACCGCGTCGTCTCCATCGAGATGCTCGAAGCGGTCGGCCACGAACATTTCGACAGCTACTTCGCCACCATCGACCGCGTGCTCGTCCCCGACGGCCGCGCCGCCATCCAGGTCATCACCATCCCGCACCACCGCTACGACGCCTACCGCAACAGCGTCGACTGGATCCAGAAACACATCTTCCCCGGCGGCCACCTCCCCTCCGTCGAAGCCCTCGCCGAGTCCATGCACCGCGTCTCCGCCCTGCGTATCGTCGAAACCGACGACATCGGCCCCCACTACGCCACCACCCTGCGCGCCTGGAGCCACAACCTCGCCGCCCGCCGCGCCGACCTCACCCGCCTCGGCTACGACGACGTCTTCTACCGCACCTGGCAATACTACTTCAGCTACTGCGAAGCCGCCTTCGCCACCCGCACCCTCGGCGACCACCACCTCATCCTCGCGCGGGGATGAGGAATGGTAAATGGTTTATGGTTGATGGGTGATGAGCGGAGTGGGGCGTGTTCAGTGTTCAGTGTTCAGGAAAGCGAACACACTTACTCGCCTACCCTTACTCGTACACACCTACACGTACACCCTTACTCGTACACACCTACTCGAACACACTTACTCGCCCTGTAGCCGCGATCGGTGGAATGGTTGATGGTTGATGGGCGAGGGAAGAGCCTCTTCCATGAACACCCCCCATCCCGCCAAAGACGGACCCGCCTCCGGCGGGCAAGCCCGCACCTCCGGCGGGCAAGCCCGCGCCTCCGGCGGGCAAGCCCGCACCTCCGGCGGGCAACCATCAACCATTCTTCCCTTCCCCCCATCAACCATCACCCATCAACCATTCCCCCTCCCATCAACCATCACCCATCAACCATTATTCATTCTTCCCTTCCTCTCCCCGCACTGGTCGAATCCCCGTGACCTGTGGTAGAGTGGGGTTTTTAAGGAGTCCGACGATGGTAAACATGATGAAGTTGATGCAGCAGGCGCAGTCGATGCAGCGGAACATGGAGAAGCTCCAGGCCGATCTCGCCGCGCGCGAGTACGAAGGCACCAGCGGGGGCGGCATGGTAAAGGCCCAGGTGAAGGGCGACATGACGTTGACCCAGGTGGTGATCGACCCGAAGGTCGTGGACCCGTCCGACGTCGACATGCTGCAGGACCTAGTGGTAACCGCGGTGAACAGCGCCCTGACCAATGCCCGCGAAAGTGCGGCGGCCGAGATGGGCAAGATCACCGGCGGCATGAAACTGCCCGGCATGATGTAACCGGCCCGCGGCGTTCGCCCCGCCGCCCACCGCCATGAAATCGACCGAAAGCCTCGACCGGCTCAAGTTGTTGCTCGCCAAACTGCCCGGCGTCGGCCGCCGCTCCGCCGAACGCCTCGCCGTGGCCATGGCCCGCAACCGCGACGGCTACCTCGGCGACCTCGTGGCCACCCTCCAGGCGGTCGGCCGCGAGATCACCACCTGCTCGCTGTGCGGGGCGATGACCGCCGTCGCCGAAAACCCCTGCCGCCTCTGCACCGATCCCCGCCGCGACGACCGCACCCTCTGCGTCGTCGAAGACCCCGGCGACATCGACCTCGTTGAACGCGCCGGCCTGTTCCGCGGCCGCTACCACGCCCTGATGGGCAAACTCTCCCCCGCCCGCGGCGACGGCCCCGCCTCCCTGCGTATCCAATCCCTGCTCAACCGCATCCAAAGCGGCACCGTCACCGAAGTCATCCTCGCCCTCAACAGCGACGTCGAAAGCGACGCCACCGCCATGTACCTCGCCGAACAACTCCGCGGCCGCCCCGTCCGCATCACCCGCCTCGCCCGCGGCATCCCCGCCGGCAGCGGCCTCGCCTACGCCGACCCCGTCACCCTCGCCGCCGCCCTCAAACACCGCACCACCCTCGACCAGGAATAGAGGAAGCATGGTTGATGGTTGCCCGCCGGAGGACGGGCTTGCCCGCCGGAGGTGCGGGCTTGCCCGCCGGAGGCGGGTCCGCCTGCGGCGGGATGGTTAATGGTTCATGGTTGATGGGGACGGAGGCCGGTTTCAGGTGTCAGGTTTCAGGTGTCAGGAAAGAACACACACCACGCGCCCCGCCAACCAAAATCCCCTCCCTGGAGGGGTGGCTTGCCCGCCGTTCCGAATACATGTCTGTCCCTACATCGCCCTTCCCTGACACCTGAAACCCGACACCTGACACCCTTCCTCCCCATCAACCATCAATCATCCACCATTCTTTCCCCCACTCCGCTCATCACCCATCAACCATCAACCATTCTTCTTCCCCATCAACCATCACCCATTCCCCCCATTCTTCCTCCCCCTCCTTCGCAGTTGCCAAACCCTACCGGGTCGCGGTACGGTGGCGGCTCTGACTGATGCCGCGTCCAGGCGGTTCGGGTCGGGCCCTATGCGACGGCAGCAGGTGAACCCCGCCAGGACCGGAAGGTAGCAACGGTAACCGTCGTTGTCCGGGTGCCGTAGGTCCACCTGGCCCGGGCCGTCTGGCGTGGTTCCATTTTCAAGAAGGCGGAATCTCATGGCGTACGAAGTTTTGGCGCGCAAATGGCGCCCCCAGCAGTTCGACCAGGTGGTCGGCCAGGCCCATGTCACCGGCACCCTGCAACGGGCGATCGCCACCAACCGCGTGGCCCACGCCTACCTGTTCGTCGGCCCGCGCGGCGTCGGCAAGACCTCCATCGCCCGCATCATGGCGAAAGCCCTGAACTGCCAGACCAACCGCGACGGCATCCCCTGCGACACCTGTTCCTCCTGCCGCGAAATCGCCGCCGGCAACAACCTCGACGTGCTCGAGATCGACGGCGCCTCGAACAACGGCGTGGACAACATCCGCGACCTGCGCGACAACGTGAAGTTCCTCCCCGCCCGCGGCCCCTTCCGCGTGTACATCATCGACGAAGTCCACATGCTCTCCATGGGCGCGTTTAACGCCCTGCTGAAGACCCTCGAGGAACCGCCCCCCCACGTGAAGTTCCTCTTCGCCACCACCGAGCCCCAAAAAGTCCCCGCCACCATCCTGTCCCGCTGCCAACGCTTCGACCTCCGCCGCATCTCCACCGGCGACATCGCCAGCCACCTCGCGAAAATCGCCACCGCCGAAGGCATCACCATCAGCGACGACGCCGTCTACGCCCTGGCTCGCGGCGCCGAAGGCGGCCTGCGCGATGCCGAATCCGCCCTCGACCAGGTCATCGCCTTCCGCGGCAAGGACATCGCCGAGGAGGACGTCCTCTCCGTGTTCGGCCTGGTCTCCCGCCGCCAACTCGACAGCCTCT
>CALBHI010000363.1 GCA_937894535.1 uncultured Verrucomicrobiota bacterium | reverse complement strand
CTACGATTACCTTACGTATGCAATACTTTTTTTAACATTTCTGGCGGCCGTTGTGTTCTTGGCGAACACCTGGCCGTCACGATCTAACCGATTTTCCGGTGACCATAGCGAGGAGGCAATACCCGTTCCCTTTCCGAACACGGCCGTCAAGCTCCTCAGCGGCGATGGTACTATGGTGTTGGCCATGGGAGAGTAGCACGTTGCCGGGATTATTTTACGCCGTCCCGATCGCATCCGCGGTCGGGACGGCTTTTTTGTGCCGTTAGCTGCCGTTTCGCGGCGGCCGACACCACGAGGGAAACCCGGCGATGGACATCAGACGCCGGTCTTCCATCGGGGTTTTCCTGAAACGGAAAAAGTTGGTGAATAATGGTTGCGGGCCATGGGCTTTCTGCTACATTCTCGCACCTTCAAACGACGACCCCATCGTCTAGAGGCCTAGGACTTCAGGTTTTCATCCTGGCAACACGGGTTCGAATCCCGTTGGGGTCGCCATTGTCCGTTTAAGCGATAACACCTGGAAGGAGTTCCGTTATGCCCTTGGTTCCGATGCGTATTCTTCTCGATCATGCCGCCGAAAACAATTACGGCCTGGCCGCCTTCAACGTCAACAACATGGAGCAGATCCAGTCGATCATGGAGGCCGCCAAGGAGACCAACTCCCCGGTGATCATCCAAGCTTCCCGTGGCGCCCGTTCCTATTCCCAGGACAATTACCTGCGCCACCTGATGCTGGCCGCGGCGGAGTTGTATCCGAACATCCCGGTGGCGATGCATCTGGACCACGGCAACAGCGTGGCCACCTGCAAGAGCGCGATCGATAACGGCTTCACCTCGGTGATGATGGATGGTTCGCTGAAGGAAGACGGCAAGACCCCGGGCGATTACGACTACAATGTCGCGGTGACCAAGGCTGTCGTGGACATGGCCCACAAGGTCGGTGTCTCGGTGGAAGGCGAACTGGGTGTGCTGGGCTCTCTGGAAACCGGCATGGGTGAAAAGGAAGACGGCCATGGTTTCGAAGGCAAGTTGGACCACTCGCAGCTGGTGACCGATCCAGACGAAGCGGTCCGCTTCGTGGAAGCGACCAAGGTGGATGCTCTGGCGGTGGCGATCGGCACGAGCCATGGCGCCTACAAGTTCACCCGCAAGCCCGACGGCGCGGTGTTGGCCATGGATACGATCAAGAAGATCCACGCCAAGCTGCCGAACACGCACATCGTCATGCACGGGTCGTCCTCGGTGGAGCAGTACCTGCAGGACGTGATCAACAAGTACGGCGGCCAGTTGAAGCCGACCTGGGGCGTTCCGGTCGAGGAAATCCAGCTCGGGATCAAGCATGGCGTGCGCAAGATCAACGTGGACACGGACAACCGTTTGGCCATTACCGGCGCGATCCGCAAGGTGTTTGCGGAGTCGCCGGAGAAGTTTGATCCGCGCGACTACATGAAGCCGGCGCGCGAAGCGATGAAGAAGGTCTGCGTGGACCGCATGATCGCGTTTGGTCAGGCCGGCAATGCCGACAAGATCAAGACGATCTCGTGCGCGGAGATGGCTACGCGCTATTAATCCTCGGCCCGATATCAGCAAAAAAAGCCCGGTCAAACGACCGGGCTTTTTTTATGGCCGTCCGGAGCGGGATTCAACCATCCGTTGCCGCGCGCTTTCGCGGATTTCCTCGATGGGCGGCAGACCGGTCCGTTGTTTGAAGTCAGGCCGGTCCATGCGTGGGGCCATGTAGCGCTGCCAGACCAAACGGGCGAGTTGATCGTAACCACGGGCTTTTTCCGCATCGCCCATGGCCTGCCACAGCAGGCTTTGGTACAGGGCTGATTCGACCGACGCGTAGGCGGTTTCGGTGGAAAGTTGTTCGCCTTGGCCGGTGTAGATGGAAAAAACAAGTTGTTCGAGGGTGGCCGAAGGGTCGGTTTCCGGGTCGATGGCCCGAAGGCGGGGCAGCAGCCCGCGTGCCTGCTCGGCGCGGCCATACATGTAGAGCAATACGACGGTTTCTCGCAGGAAGTAGCGGAGGCCGGATTCCGCCCCGACGCGGGAGCCGGGATGGTTGATCGCGGTTTCGTAGGCGTTCAGCACGAAGGGGAGCAGCTCGAGATGGGGCGCGAGGATGAAGCGGTCATTTTGCTCCCCGGTGACGAGCAGGCCGCGCCGGAAGGCATCGGTCATGGATTGGTAGATCATCCGTTTGGCAAAACCGGCATCGATGGGACCGCCGGCACGTTGGCTCAGGGTTGCCCAGTAGACGGCGTGGGCCTGGGGAAGGCGCCAGTCGAGGGGGCCGTGGTCCCGTTCGATCTGTTGCATGATCGCGGGGTCGAGTTTGTAGTCACCGATGAGTTGTTGCCGGATGATCGGATTTTGGGCAATGCGTGCGTAATCGGGCCGATCACCGCCGAACAGGGTTTGCATTTCGGCTGCCCAGGCTTGTTTGTAGTAGAGATGGGCATCATCGGTGTCGCCGCCGATCTTGTGTTGGAAAAACCAGCCGAGTTCGAAGAGCAGGCGGGGTTCATCCGGATTGTAGCGGAGGCCTTCGTCGCGGAGCAGGGTGACGCCGTGGCGGACCCAGCGCCAGCGGTCTTCGGGCGAGGAGAACAGGACGCTGATGTTGTAGGTGAGATTCCAGGCGTGGTAGGCCCAGACATCGGTAAAGCGCGGTTCGAGCTTGGTGATCCAGTCGGCCAGTTGCACCAGTTCGAAGTATTTCCCTTCGTATTGGAGACGTGAGGAGCGCATCCAGAGCATGTCCGCGATGATGCCGCGGAATCCGCCGAGGGCGACGGTGGTGAAGACGACGAGGGGGGGGGCGTTGATGGCGGGATCGGCCTGGGTGATGCCGTAGGTGCGCCGGTCCTCGACCAGGATCCGGTTGAGGTGCGTCGCGGCGGTCAGGCCGGCCATGATCAGGAGCAACCAGGCGATGGAGCGTAGCGGGTTCATGCTTGTGGAAGCGCGAGTTCGCGCCGGTTCAGGGCGAAGGAGGAAAAGGCGCCAAGCAGCAGGGAATACACGAGGCCTTGCAGGATCAGGTGGCGCAGGGCCGACCACCAGGGAACGATCAACCCATTGGCCAGCCGGGTCAGTTCGTCTCCGGACACCAGGGGCGAGAGCAGGAACGCGAGGCCTTTGTAGATGGCAATGAGGATCAGGTCGATGGCGGTGCGTTCAAGGCCGGTGGTGCTGGCCAGCGAAAATTCGTTGGCGGCCATGCCCTGGATGTAGGAACCGAGCTGCACGAGCAGGAGGATATACATGCCGAGCAGGGCGGCGACGGGGAGGGAAAAAAGGCAGCCGGCCGTGACACCGAGGGCGGTGAGGAAGGAAAGTTGGGCGTAGTTCACGAGCAGGACGCGGAGGTAATTGATGGCAAAGGGATCGGCCGGGGCGAGCAGGGTAAGGCCTTGATCAAGGTCGAACAGGATGGTGCCGCCATTGGCATCCTCGTTCAGGTAGGTGATCAGGATGGGTTTGGTGGCCCACTCGGCCTGGTAGGGAATGCGGAGTTCCTTCCAGACGCGCGGTGTCTGGGATGAGGTGAGTACGAGCTGGTCGGGTTTTTCCGTGGTGCCGATCATCCAGCGTCCGGTCACGCTTTCCTGTCCGATGATGGATGAGGTGATGCGAAAACGGAGGATCAGCGACGCCTCATCGGTTTGCTGGGTGGGTATCGACGGGAATGACCATTGGTTGCGGCCGAGGGGACGCACGGTGAAGAAGGCGGCGATCAGGGATTGCCGGCGTTGCTGCTGTTGTTCGTCCAGGGAGCGGTGATCGCCGCGGGAATCTGCAGGGCTTGCGGCACGTTCACGTCGGGCTTGGGCGTCGAAGTCGGGAAGGATGGGCGTGAATTCGGCGTGGGCGGTGAGTTGCCGCTGAACGGTGGCCAGATCGTCCGGGGTCCAACGGTCCGACCGGAGTTGTACCTGGAGCAACAGGTAGGTGACAACTCCGCAGAAGGTGAGGAGGAGGAGGCCGAGCAGGTTCAGGCCGAGCCATTTCCCGGCCCAGAGGTGGAAGCTGGAGACGGGTTTGGTGGCGAGGGTCTGAATGGTCTTGTCCTGTATTTCCGCAGAGACGGCGAAGCTCCCGGCCCAGAGCAGGGCCATGGCGATGACGGTGGTGGCGAGGCCGAGCGAGTAGGCGAGCTGCAGGTGAATGATGCCGCTGATGGTACCGTCGCCTTTGATGATCCAGGGCAGCAGGGCCATGATGCTGACGAGCAGCATCATGAGGACGGCGACCATGCGGGAGCGCACGGCGCTGCGGAGCGAAAGCAGGGCGATGGCGAGAATGCCGTGCATGGTCGGTTATTCCGGCGGATCGCGGCGAACCAGCGAGGCGAGGGCTTGGTCAACGTCTTCGGGGCGGGAGGCTTGGGCGGCAGGCGTTACGGATGGGGGTGTTGCGGTGTCGGAGGGGCGGAGGTAGGAGGCGACACCGTGATCGGAGCCGACGCCGGAGGACGAGGAGGCGGCGGCACGGGCGTTTTCCACGACCTGAAGGAAAAACTGTTCGAGATCGCGGCGGGGGTGGTCGAGTTCGGGCGGGGTGCCGGTGAGGCGGGTGGCCTCGGCGGCGAGGTGTTCGGCCTGGGTGCGGGTCACGCCGTGGGGCAGGGTCAGGCGGAATCGTTCTGCCTCCTGCAGCAGGCCATCGATGGTACCCTGGGCCTGGACACGGCCGTTGTAGAGGATGGCCACGCGGTCGCAAACGTCCTCGACGTCGGCCAGCAGGTGCGAGGTCATCAGAATGGTCTTGCCGCGTTGGGCGAGGGTCAGGATCAGGTCCTTGATCTGGCGGCAACCGATGGGGTCGAGGCCGGAGGTCGGTTCATCGAGGATGATGAAGTCGGGATCGTTGATCAGGGCTTGGGCGAGGCCGATGCGGCGGGCCATGCCTTTCGAGAATTCGCCGACCACGCGGTTGCGGGCGTGGCGGAGGCCGATCATGTCCAGCAGTTGTTCGGTGCGGGCGCGGCGCTCGGCGGGGCCGAGGTCGAACAGGCGGCCGTAGAAGTCGAGGGTTTCCCACGAGGTCAGGTAACTGTAGAGATACGATTCCTCGGGGAGGTAGCCGATGCGGCGTTTGATCTGCACGTCGCGCGGGGAGCGACCGAGGACCTGGATTGTTCCGCGGGTCGGGAACAGCAGGCCGAGCAGCATCTTGATGGTGGTGCTTTTGCCGGAGCCGTTGGGGCCGAGCAAGCCGAATACTTCGCCGCGGCGGATGGAGAAC
>CALBHI010000362.1 GCA_937894535.1 uncultured Verrucomicrobiota bacterium | reverse complement strand
ACCGCTTCGACCGCAACTGGATCGTGAAGCAGAAGGTGTACAACTACAATCCGATCGGCTTCCAGGGCTTCGCCATGAATATGCGCCGGGCACCGTTTGATGACCTCCGGGTCCGCCGGGCGCTGGCTCATCTGCTCAACCGCGAGAAGATGAACAGCACGATCATGTACAACCAATATTTCTTGCAGCGGTCGTATTATGAGGATCTTTACAACGAAGACCAACCGTGCCCCAATGAACTGATCGCCTATGACAAGGAGCGCGCCCGCACGCTGTTGGGCGAGGCGGGCTGGAAGGCAAATCCTTCGTCCGGACTCCTGGAGAAGGACGGCAAGCCGTTTGTGCTGCGCTTCCTGACCCGCGATCCGTCGACCGATAAGTTTCTCGCCATCTACGGCGAGGACTTGCGCGACGTCGGCATCACCCTGGAAATAGTCAAGAAGGACTGGGCGGCCTGGACAAAGGACATGGACAGCTACGATTATGACATGACCTGGGCCGCATGGGGCGCGGGCCTGTTCAAGGATCCGGAGAGCATGTGGCATTCGCGCGAAGCGGACCGGCCGAGCGGCAACAACATCACCGGGTTCCGCAATGCCGAGGTGGATGCCTTGATCGAAAAGCAACGCGAGATCTTCGATGTGCAGGCGCGCAACGACATCCTGCGCCGTATCGACCAGATCGTATCCGCGGAGGTGCCGTATGTCCTGCTGTGGAACATCAACTACACGCGCCTGTTGTACTGGAACAAGTTCGGCATGCCCGACCAGGTGCTCTCCAAGTATGGCGATGAACGGTCGGCGTTCGGCTTGTGGTGGTATGACGAGGATGCGGCGGCAGAACTGGACGAGGCGATGAAGGAAGGCCGTGACCTTGCCCCGCGCCCGGTCGAGGTCCGCTTCGACGATCATTTCTGATATGACCTCGACGGCACCCGGATTGATTCAACGCTGGTGGCTGGCCGCACGCCCGAAGACCCTTTGGGCCGCCGTGGGTCCGGTGATGATCGGCTCGGCGATGGCCTCGACGACCGAAGCGGGGGCCCATGCTCCAAGTGCATGGATGGCGCTGGCCGGGGCGATCCTGCTGCAAATCGGCACGAATTTCTGCAACGACTACGCCGACTTTATCAAGGGTGCCGACACCGAACGCCGTACGGGACCCGCCCGTGCGGTGGCAAGCGGATGGATCACGCCCCGCCAAATGCTCATCGCCACCATCCTGGTGTTTGCCCTCGCCGCCGCCGTCTGCGGTTGGCTGGTGATGCGTGCCGGATGGCCGCTGATCCTGCTCGGGGTGGTGTCGATCACCGCCGGTGTCCTATACACCGCGGGCCCATATCCGCTGGCCTATGTCGGGCTCGGTGATCTGTTCGTGCTGATCTTCTTCGGCCCGGTGGCGACCGCAGGCACCTATTATGTGCAGACCCTCGAGTTCTCGTGGCTCGCGGCTGCAGCGGGAATCGGTCCGGGTTTCCTGTCGGTAGCAATCCTTACGGTCAACAACCTGCGTGATCGGATCAGCGATGCCGAGGCGGGTAAGCGCACCCTCGCGGTTCGATTCGGGGCAGGGTTCGCTCGAGCTGAATACGTGATCTGTTTGCTCATCGCGGCGGTCATGCCGTTTGTTCTGGTGAACTGGGCCGGTGCGCAGCACCGCAATGCACTGGCGGCGACGATAACGCTGCTGGCCGCATGGCCGGTCCTTCGTCTGGTCATGACCCGCACCGGACGCGATCTGAATCCTGGCCTGGGCATGACGGCCTTGCTGCTTCTGGTTTACAGCCTGGCGTTTTCGATCGGTTGGGCGATGGTGCGGGTATGAGGACGGAACAAGCGGGACCACACCGTGCGGTCTTCACCTACCAGCTGCCGTTGCTCAAACCCGTGCGGATCGCTGGCGTTGAACGGTCTCACGTCAGCGGTTTCCTGCTCCGTGAAGAAACGGGCGGAACCGTGCGCTGGTCAAATGCCGCGCCCCTCGACGGGTACAGCCGCGAATCCAGGGCCGATGTGGGAGATGCGTTGCGGGCCTGTGTGGCCGGCCGGATATCGTGGTCCGACGTGGCGGGGCGCCATGCCTCGGTGCGCTGGGCGATGTCGGGGTGGTCGATGCATGGATGGGCCCCCGCCGAAGGATTCATCCCGTTGGCACGTTTGATTTCCGGTGGCACTCCGCATGCAGTCCTCGAGGAATTGGCGGATGCCGTGCGCGATGGCTACCGCGTCGTGAAGATCAAGGTGGGAGGGCGTCTACTCGAAGAGGATATGGCTCTTGCCCGGGAGGTGATCGATCAACTGCCCGTCGGGGTCAAGGTCCGGTTTGATGCCAACCGCGCCTGGTCCGTGGAGCAGGCGGTCCGCTTTGCCCATGCGGCCACGTCCGACCGGCTCGACTATCTGGAGGAGCCGTTGGCGGATCCTTCCGGATACCCGGCGTTTGAGCAACAGACAGAAACACCGTGGGCGCTGGATGAATCGCTGGTGCAGGTTCCGACCTTGCGTGACGGTCCGTGGCAGCGCTTGGTGGCTTATGTGCTCAAGCCGTCGTTGATCGGCGGATTGACCGACCTGTTGCCGCTGGTGGAGGAGGCGCGCCGTCTCGGAAGGCGCACGGTGGTGAGTGCGATGTACGAAAGCGGTATCGGCATCATCCATGCGGCGACCCTGGCGGCGGCAATAGCCCCGGCCGAGGCGGCCGGCCTGGATACGTATGGCGCTCTGGCGGCCGATGTACTGGTACCCGGGTTGGACGTCGCTGGCGGGAAAATGCGCGTACCGCCCCTCGCTGAACTCGCACGCCGCGTGGATCTCAATCGACTGGAGAGCTGGACATGACCAACCTGCGCTGCATGCTGGAGGAAGCCGCGACGATTTCCAAACACCAGCCGGCCATCCGGCAGGGGGAACGGATCATTCCGTATTCCGAATGGAATGAACTCTCCGCAGCGGTGGCGCGACGGCTGGAAGCGCGCGGCGTGCAGCGTGGCGACCGCATCGGCGTATTCATGGCAACGGATTGGCGGCTGCTGGTGTTGATCACCGGGATCATCCGGGCCGGTGCCGTGGCTGTGCCGGTCTCGACGCGTTTACCGCGCGCCGGGGTTGTGGCCAGCCTGCAGCGTGTCGATTGCGCCCGGATCCTGGCCTACCTGTCCGACAAGAAAGAAGGCGGGTTGGAAGGGATTGAGGTCTGGTCGCCGGATGAATTCCTCGCAACTCCGGAGGTGGCCGCCAGTCCCGCTCCTCCGATGCCGCTCGATGCCCCGGCCCTGATCGTGTTTACCTCGGGCACCAGCAGCGAGCCGCGTCCGGCCGTGTTGTCCTATGGCAACCTCTACTACAATGCACAAGGAGCGAACGCCAATCTGCGGTTGCACTCAAAGGATACCTGGTTGATGAATCTACCCTTGTACCACGTGAGCGGCCTCGGGGTTCTGTTCCGGTGCATCCTCGGCGGGGCCAGCGTGGTCATCCCAGAGCAACGGGAAACGCTGTTGCAGGCCATCGCCCGCTACCGGCCCACCTTTCTCTCGCTGGTTCCAACACACCTGGCGGATTTACTTCGCGCGAACGATGTCCCGGGCATCGATGCGGCGCGGGTGCTGCTGGTCGGTGGCGCTGCATGTGATCAAGCCTTGGCCGAGCAGGCGGTGGCGAAACGTTGGCCGTTGTACCTGACCTACGGTATGACCGAAACGGCTTCGCAGATCGCCACGATGCCGGTGGATGCGCCACCCGCCAAACGCGTGACGACCAGCGGAAAGGTCTTGCGCCATCGCACGGTCAAAGTAGCCGACGACGGCGAGATTCTGGTCCGTGGTTCCTGCGTGTTTCGCGGTTACTGGCAGGGTGGGGCGGTGCAACCGGCCACCGACGCGGAGGGCTGGTGGCACACGGGTGATCTGGGTTCCATCGATGCGGAAGGGTACTTGAGCGTACGTGGACGGCGTGACGCCTTGATCATTTCTGGCGGTGAAAACATCCAGCCGGAGGAAATTGAAACGTGCCTTCGTGCCATCGAAGGCGTGGAGCAGGCGGTGGTGGTCGGTATTCCGCACAAACGGTTTGGACAGCGTCCGGTCGCCGTGGTCAAAGCGACGACCGGGGACGACGTGGTATGGCGCAAGCGGTTGTCCGCACTGCTGCCGTCGTTCAAGGTGCCGGATGCGTTTTATCCGTGGCCGGAAGGAGTCTGGGCCGAGGGCATCAAGCCATCGCGCGCCCGGGTGGCCGCATGGATCGCGGAACGCACCGCCTGATGACCCGTCAGATGCCCGAGAGTGCGGCGCGCAGGTGATCGGGAATTTCCGTGGCCTTGCCGGTAGCCTTGGCCACGACGGCATGGGTGATGGTCACGTCCACCGCCGTCTCCCCGCGTTCGTTTTGTACGAGATGGTTCATGATGAACGAACGCGGACCGACCTTGGCGGTGTGCGTAACCACGGTGATGGCATCGCCAAGGGCGAGCGGAGCGCGGTAATCGGCCTCGACACGCACGACGGGCAGGACGAAGGGCTCGTTCTCGAGGATCGCGCGGATGGGAAGACCAGCCGCGGTCAGGGCGAGCTCGAACGCCTCGTGGGCGATCCGCAGGGCGGAAGCGAAATAGATGCGTCCGGCGGCATCGGTATCGGCCAAGTGCACGTGGCAGGTATGGTTCATCGCGATGCCTCCGGGGATTTCAAGCCGGCCATCTCGGTCAACAGTTCGTAGGGATAGATCGAGGAGGAATGGCCATCGCTCCACTGCATTGCGATGGCGTAGTTCCCCATCGGCTGGAGCTTCACTGGATACACACTGTCCGCGATGTCGCCGGGCTTGAGCAGCGGGCGGCCGGAGAACTCGTCCACGCAATGGGCGCAGCGGCAGGCACGGCGTAATGCGGCGGGATGGATCAACCCTTCCTGGTCGCCCACGCGAACGGCCACACCGGCCCCGGCCTTGAAGGCGACGGTCGGACGGGTGGCACCGCCGGAGGTCAGGCGTTCGATCTCGCCATGGACGGCGCGGGCGATGTCGTGGAACAGCAGGGAGGTTTCCGCCTTCGGGTGGGCAACCACGAAGGGGATGCCGCCGTCGCCGGACAGGGAAAGTTCGGGATTCACCGGAAGCTCGAAGGCATGACGGATACCGTACTGGTCCACGATGCGCTGCTTGGCACCACGGCCGAAAAGATGATGGACCGTGTTGCATCCCGGACAGCGGAAGTAGCTCATGTTCTCCACCAGGGCCACGGTGGGGACTTTCAACTTATCGAACATCTGGATGCCCTTTACCACGTCCACAAAGCTCAGTTGTTGCGGGGTGGTCACGATCACCGCGGCGGTGATGGGAATCAGCTGGGTCAGGGTCAATTGCACGTCGCCGGTGCCCGGCGGCAGATCGAGGACGAGGTAATCCAGTTCGCCCCAGTTCGTGGTCGTCAGCAACTGGTTGATGATCTGGGTCACCATCGGTCCGCGCATGATCGCCGCGCCGCCGGCTGACGGGACATACCCGAACGACATCAGGGGCACGTTCAGGTAGGACAGGGGGATGATCAGGTCGTTCTCCTGGTACAGTTCGGTAGCCGGGAGTTGGACCATGGTGGGCAGGCTCGGGCCGTAGATGTCGGCATCAAAGATCCCGGTCTTGTACCCGAGGCCGGCCAAGCTGTAGGCCAGGTTCACCGCGGTGGTGGACTTGCCCACGCCGCCCTTGCAGCTCGACACGGCGATGATATGACGGACGTGCTTCAGCCCCGGGGCCTTGGCGAGCAGCGGGTTCTCGCGGACCTTGCGGGCCGGAGGTAGCATCACCATGACGTCCTGCAGGCCGGGGAGGGAAGCGAGAACCTGCTCGGCGGCGGTCTTGAGGCCTTGCCGTGCTTCCTCGCTCTGGGTGGCGGCATCGAGGGTGAACGAGACCATGCCTTCCGGGGTAATGACCAGGTTCTGGATCAGGCCCAGGGCCACGATATCCTGCTTCGAGACGGGATCCACGACCTGGCTCAATCGGACCAGGACTTCTTGTTCGGTTATCATGACGGGGAGGCTCCGGACGTTTTTTTCTTGTGTGCCATGGGTCAACTATAGACGGTTATGGCGCGCTGGCAACTAGAACGGCGCGAGGAAAGGACACGGTCATGGTTGAAATCACAGGTCGGTACGATGGAGCGTTGCGGTGTTCGTTGCGGCACGGGCCTTCGGGGACGGTCATTGAGACCGATGCCCCGGCGGACAACCACGGCCGGGCGGAGCGGTTTTCACCGACCGACCTCATGGCGGCGGCGCTGATCGCCTGCATGACCACCACGTTGGCGATCAAGACGCGGGAGCGGGGATGGAACCTGGACGGGACGACGATGAAGGTCTCCAAGGTGATGAGTTCCGATGCGCCGCGCCGGATTGTCGCGTTGCCTGCGGAGGTGCATGTCTCTGTCCGGTTGAGCGAGGCAGAGCGTGCCGAGGCCGAGGCGATTCTGCGGAGTTGTCCGGTGTACAAAAGCCTGCATCCGGACATTGCCACGCCGTTGGTGGTGACCTGGCCGGCGGCGTAAGCGGTTAGCCGTGGATTGGCTGCATACACCGTCCGATATCATACCCGGGGGAATGTAACGCGGACGCAACAACCACCCAGGTCCGAACGATCGATGGACAAGGTCCCGTCGTGCATGCGGGCACAGTAGTCCATCGACATGAAGCCGAGTCCATGGCCGTGTGATTTCGTCGTGTAGAACGGCTTGACTACATCGGCCCGCTGTTCCTCCGGAATTCCCGGACCATTGTCATGGATCTCCAGCGTGACCTGATCGCCCGCGATCAGACCACGAATCTCAATACGCCCGCCCCCTTGCGTGGCATCCGCGGCATTGAGGATGGCGTTCATCAGCATGTGGGAGACAAGGCTGTGGATCACCCTGGCGGGAAGTACATCGGGCATCGAAAGGATCAGGGCACAGGAGGCGACCCGTGGATGCCGTTGCGCCATGTCGATGCTGATTTCGGCAAGATGGCGGAGGTTTACCTCGGCCATTTCGGTATCGCGCCGCTGCCGTCCGGTGGCCAGCAGTTGATGCGATAATTCACCCAATTGCTCCACGGCAGTCCGAAGGCATCGCATGGTTTCGGGATTAGCCGCAGGTGCCGTTAGCCGCAGTTCCTCCATGCCCATCGAGAGGATGGTAATCTGGTTGTTCATGTCGTGGGCGACCGTCATGGCCATGGCTCCGGCGAGGTTGAGTCGATCCGCCTTGAGCAACGAGGCTTCCTGCTCGCGCAACATCTCTTCCTGCCGGCTGATCTTCTTCAGCACGACGTAGGCGAATCCATAAAAGATCCCGGCCGTAATCAGGATAAACACAACACCCTTCCATTGCTCGATCCGGGCCAGTGTATCCAGGGAGTCGGCGTGCCGGGCAGCCAGGGAGGTCGAGACGAAAATGTACACGGCGCAGAGGATGGTGTAGGTCAGCGAAAGCACCATGGCAATACGGGCGGGATGAGCTTGGTGACGTGTGCGCTCCATGGTTGTTCCGTACCATGAAACCGCTCCTGGCGCGACGATAAAATCCTTCTGTTGACGAAGCACCGCTTGGCCAGTATGTAGATGCATTCCGAGGAACCTGCACGATGAATGCACCCGCACAACCGGATCGCGTGGATCCATCGTTTCACTGGTTGAACGCCACCCAGTTTCTCGGTGCGTTGAATGATAACATCTTCAAGCTGTTGGTTACGTTTTTCCTCATCCGCTCGATCGGTCCCGAGCACGCTTCCACGTTAAGCGGTTTGGGAGGGATCATCTTTGCCCTTCCCTTTATCCTGTTTGTTCCCGCGGCGGGTGTTCTGGCTGATCGTTTCAGCAAGACCAGGCTGACGGTATGCGCGAAGGGGGCCGAAGTCGCGGTGATGGTATCCGGGGCGCTGGCATTTTGGATGGCACCGCCATGGGTTGGCTTTGTGATCCTGTTTCTGATGTCCACCCAGAGCGCTTTTTTCAACCCTACCAAATACGGGATCATTCCCGAGCTGGTGCAGCCGCATCACCTTTCTCGTGCCAACGGGTACCTGGTGGGTTTGACGTACCTGTCGATCATCCTGGGCACGGTGGTCGCGCCATGGATCACCACCCACGTGGTTGGTGCCGGGTTGGAACACCGGAATGGCGGGAACTTCGCGTTGGCGGCACTGGTTTGCGTGGTTATCGCCCTGGCCGGAGTCGGCACCAGCCTGGGTATTCGCCGCCTGCCAGCGGTTGGTTCACCGCGACCGCTTGGCCTGCGGTTCTGGTCGGATGTCCATACCACTTACCGGGCGAACCGGCACGACCGGTTCCTGCTGCTTGCGATCCTTGCCTCGGCCTACTTTTCGTTGCTGGGTGCGTTTATCCAGATGAACCTGATTCCTTACGCGATGGTGCATCTTGGATTAAACGAGACGGACGGCGGATTCCTGTTCCTGTATGCCGCTTTTGGCATCGGATTGGGATCCCTGCTGGCCGGTCGCCTATCCGGCCGCAACATTGAATTCGGGATGATTCCTGCCGGAGCCTTGCTCATCGCACTGTCCACCATGTTGCTGTATCTGCTTCCCGCCGGCGTCACGACCACGAAGGTGTTGATCGGGACCGCCGGACTTGGTGCGGGCCTGTTCATCATCCCGGTGGAAGCTTTCATCCAGTACCGGGCACCGCGCGACCAGATCGGAAGCGTGGTTGCGGCCAACGGTTTCCTGAGCTGGATCGGGGTCCTGCTGGCCGGTATCCTCGTGTTCGGCCTCAGCTTTGTTCCCTGGTGGCAACCGGCCTACACGTTCGGGCTGCTCGGGGTGATCACCTTGGTGATGACCGGAGTGTGCTTGCTGGAATTGCCCGATTTTTTTGTTCGTTTCGTGGCCATGCTGCTCGTTCGCTCGGTCTACCGAATCGAACGGGTAGGCATCGACCACCTGCCGCGCGAGGGCGGGGGGCTTTTGGTTGCCAACCA
>CALBHI010000361.1 GCA_937894535.1 uncultured Verrucomicrobiota bacterium | reverse complement strand
CTTGAGAACAAAATCCGCACACGAGATCGGCTTGCCACCTTCTTCGGTCGAAATTTCAACCTGCTTTTCAACGGCGACACCATTCCGCTCAAACAAGCGCAGAAATTGAAGCTCGAGAGGCGACCCGACACCGGCTTCGTATGCCTCAAGCCATGGTTTGGGATCCTGATCATCGCCTAGTTCAGGCGATACCGGCGTTGGGCTGGCAAGAGCTAGGGCTTCAAGGTCATCAAGAATTTCCGGCCATGACAAGTACTCGTGATGGCGTTGGTTCTGGTATGTCTTGAGGCACCGGTAGCAGGCTTGCTCGCAATCTTGGTGGTCCAGATACTCCAGCGTCCGCGACGCGACCAGGTTCATTTCCCTGGCCGCCCGCTCGACAAATCCACTCCCCCCCACCGCGGCATCAACGAATGTCAAACATCCAACCTTGCGCTTGCCTGCGGTATCATGGACCTCCCAGGGGCCTTCGAGGTCGAATTCCACTTCGGATCCATCGAGCATGTACAGAAGTCGCATCCCATTTCGAAGGGCATAACCCATCGAGTAGCCCCAGTGTTTGAATTGAAACTCGTCCATCGCCACCGGCAACTGAACCACGATGCGCAACGTGGTGGCCGGGCTTTTGGTAACCATGGCCAACGGCGCAGGTACCTGACCCGCACGGGAGCAATGGGCCGCGTGCCCCGAGTCATCACCTGTTCCCCGTTTTTTCGCCGACTTGCGCCCCTTACCCGCGTCTTTATCCGGGATTGGTGGCGTGAGGATTCGGCCGCATGTTGGACACATGAAGAACCCGCGTGAACCCGAATGCAAGACGGGCAGGCCGCACTTCAGATCAGTCGCGGTGGGCGGATAGGATTCATTGACCCAGCGAATCTCCTCTTCCTGCCGCACCTGAATGCGCCAATCCGTCGGAAGTTGATACCTCGCCACCACCCTTCCGTCCCACTGCGGGTGGCATTGAACCAGGCTTGCGGCAGGTCGACGGTCTTCCTCCTCCAGCACCGGAGTATCATCCCGAACCGCCAGAAAACCGCCGAAATCATATCCCGGTAAAGGTCGCGCGCAATCATCGGCTTTTTGACATCGGGGACATTTGACATGCCGTTGCACGTCGTAGCGCAAACCGCAACCGGAACATACGGTGTAATGCCATGACGGCTCTTCTGACTTGGGATTCCAGGGGGATGACATGTCCAAACCCGCCACCCGCCAACGATGACCCCGGGCGTGTACCGGCGCATCAGGTTGATATTGCCCCAGGCCAAATCGACGCGTAACCGCAATCGTTTCTTCCTCGTGGGGGTCGCCCAACAAATGAATCGTCGCGGGTTCGGAAGGGAACTCATAACCTGGCAAGACGCCGAACTCGGCGAAACGCCGCATCGGATTACCCGCACTACGGTCATCGGCCTCGTCGGGTTCCTTGCCCTTCCGGTCAGGGGGCAGGCCCAACAGCCTCCGCTTCAGTTCCATCGCATTCAAGGCAGCCCGATCTCCCCGACCCATCTTGTTCCATGTGTCGATTTGCGTTTGAAGTTGTTTGATCTGGAAGCTTACTCGGTCAAACAGATTGCGGATACGAATCGCCTGCTCCTGCAGGGCGGCCAACAAGGCATCTTTGGCGTTCAATCCCAACGGTCCGAGGATGGACTCGCCCCAAGCGGCGAGCGCGAGTTCGGCGGCATGATCAAATCGCGCGGTGAAGCCAGCCACAAGGGCATCTACCGCCGCCGTGTCGATGTCCCCCTGCAGATTGATGTAGGTGCACATCCGGCCCGCCAATCCGGGGTCCGAACTGCCTAGGGCGATCGCGCTGATATGACGAACGGCGATGTCCCGGTTGCTGAGCGAGAAAAGCGGGGCCGGCACTTCCCCGGCAATCATTTCACCCGGTTTATCGTAAAAGTACTCGTCGTGCGGCGTGCGGCGGGTATAACCAATGACGATGCCCACCCGGTTGCGTCGCCCGGCTCGTCCACCGCGTTGCGCATAATTATCCGGCCGGGGCGGCACGTTGCGCAAGACCACGGCATCCAACTGCCCCACATCGATGCCCATTTCCAGCGTCGGCGAGCAGGCCAGTACGTTGGTTGGCGACTCGCTGGCCTTGGCCTTGAAATTCTTTTCCAGTTCAATCCGGTCATCGCCCGTGATTTGCGCCGTGTGTTCGCCGGCGTAAAGTGGCCGGTGATCGCGCTTGCGTATGCGCTGAACATACCGGTTGCTATTGATATCCGCCTCCGGCCATGGGAGCAGCTTGCCACTACAAGCGGGACATGGCATGCCCTCCTTTACCCAGGGCATGCTGAAGTTGCAGGTCGAACACCGGAATCGCGCCTCTGGCGCGACCAACTCCAGGATTACACTCTCCGCATTCACCTGAAGAAGCGTGGAAAATTTCCGGAATCCGCCGAGGGAAACCGGGGTAATTAAACCGGGACCTTCGCCTGGAAGCAAAAAGGCTACCAGCGCGCACAAGTCCTCATCGGTGGGCTCGATCCCGCCAAGTCGCCGGAGCAGATTGGTCAGCCGCTCCTGGGTGCGGGGACGCTTGCCGCCGCCGGATTTTCGCCAGAAGTTTCGCAGTTTTATCCCATCCTCGATTTCGGCGGGATCGCGCCAACCAACCACTCTGCCCAGGTCATCGCAGGCATACCCATTGGGAACCTTGATCTTTCGTTCCCAGTCCGCCGTTTTAAACTCATCCGGACACCCGGGGTTGGCGGGATGGATACCGATGAGCGGACGCGACAACGCCGAGCGGGTCCGCATCTCGTCCAGCAGCCAACGGGCGATATACTTCAGGGCTTCAATGGAAATGCCCAGCCTCGACGCCAACGCCTGCCCCCTCGCATCGACATACGAATCCAGCGGATCGTATCGCACACCGACCAATCCCAGATTGATGATACTCGCCCGGTAACCCGCCGTGACGGCCAGATCATCCAGCAAGGGCGCTTCCTCCCATGCCAGCGCCTTGGCCTGCACGCCGGACGGCAAGTAGCCCGGGTCCTTGTACTGAAGGGTATGCACGTTGTCTTTGGATAAAACGCCACGCACCATCAATTCACGAATTACCAGATCCAGCCGGAGCGGTCCGCCTCGTTCCAGAATCTGCACCAACCGCCGACGCATCCGGTCATAGCGACCAGCGTAAGTGATAAACCTCGCCTGATGGGCGGCATCCTGACGGCTGTCGGCAAAGACCAGCAGACGGTCCTTGCCATCATAATCCGGCTTGTTCTTGTTCTGTTGTTCGAGGCCCTCAATCAGGCTTTCCGACAAGACGCGCACCGCCGCCGAGGTTCCCAGGGAGACCGGCGTGACGACATTGCGTGATCCCCCCGATGAGCCGCAGACCAGGCATCGGTTACGTGCCGGAGCCAGCGCGACCTTTTGAGGATAAGTATCCGGCGAGAAGGAAAAACTGCCCGTCGCAGGGTCGAAGGATCCTCGCGCAATCTGTCGCCCCTTCATCTGTTTGCCGGATTTCTTATCTTCCCCATCGTCTTCATCGTCTTCCGAACCCTCGACCCGGGCCAGATCGTACAGCATCCACTCCAATCGTTCCTTGTCATCGCTCGGCATCAGCGGCGCATCGTCGGGCTTGGGTTCGCCAATGAAACGCAGCGACTCCGCACCGCAACTGCGGCACATGTAAAGCGGAGCCGTCGCCTTGCCGCAGGTGCATTGCAGCTCCCCGCGCGCGTAGAGGCGACCACAGGCTGGATCGACACAGCGGTAGAACATCCATCCACCACGGGCCAGGCGGTGCACGCGCAGGCGCAACGCCCCCGGCAGATCATGTGGCACGGACGAGCCAACCCGCAGCGCGGCCACGACCTCCCGGCGGACGGCTTCGGGATCGGCGTGATTCCGTTCCGGAACGCTTCGTTGGATTACTTCAATGATTTCCGACACCGCCAACGGTTTGCGCGCCAGCTGGTCGTTCAGAAACCAGAATATTTTCGCCCGGCGCAACGAATCGTCCAGCGGCGTTGATGCTGGCAACCCGGCCAGAGCAGCCGCCACCCGTTGTATGCCGAGCGGCGCATTCCCGAGCAGGTGGTGACC
>CALBHI010000360.1 GCA_937894535.1 uncultured Verrucomicrobiota bacterium | reverse complement strand
GGGTCGGCGGGATCGAGATCTTGCGGCCGCCGCGGGTCGAGTCGTTCTTCATGCTGTCCTTGCCGGAGATCAACGGAACCTGCAGGGCGGTGCAGACATCGTAGAGCGCCTGGTTGGCGCGGACTAGCTGGGCCATCTTGTAGGCGCCGTCGGGGGTGGCGTCGGATTGCACGGGATCGGGCCAGCAGAAGTTGTCGAGGCCGGCGATGGTGTCGGGGCGGCCGCCGGCGCTGACGATGCGGCGGACGGCTTCGTCGATCACACTCGCGGTCATCCAGTAGGTGTCGAGGTCCGAGTAGAACGGGTTCACGCCCTCGGCGATGACCACGCCCTCGTTCGAGGCGTGTTCAACGCGGCAGACGGTGGCGTCGGACGGGACATCGCTGGCGCGGCCGACGAACGGCTTGATCACCGAGAGGCCCTTGACTTCGCCGTCGTAGCGGCGGGCCTTGTGTTCGCGGGAACAGACGTTCAGCGCGCCGAGCACGGCGAGCAGTTGTTTCGTGCGGTCGGCGGCGCGCGAGCGGCGCGGGGCGGGGATCTGCGGCGGGGTCCACTGGGCCTCGAGCACCAGCTTCGGGCAGCCGTCATGCAGGAAGGCGAGGGGCAGGCGGCCGATCAGGCGTTCATTGAAATACAGGGTGATCGCGCCGTCGTCGGTGAATTCGCCGAGGTCGCTGATCTCAACATCGCGGCGGCGGGCGAGGTCGCGCAGGGCGGACAGTTTTTCCGGCGGCACGGCGAGGGACATGCGTTCCTGGGCTTCGGAGAGGAAGATCTCCCACGGCTGCAGGCCGGCGTATTTCAGGGGGGCGCGGCCGAGTTCGAGTTCGACGCCGCCGGAGAACTGGCACATTTCGCCGATGGAGCTGCTCAGGCCGCCGGCCCCGTTGTCGGTGATGGCGCGGTAGAGGCCGAGGTCGCGGGCCTCCATCAGGAACTCGTACAGTTTGCGCTGGGTGATCGGGTCGCCGATCTGCACCGCCTGGGCGGGTGATTCGGTGTGTAGCGCCTCCGAGGAGAAGGTCGCGCCGTGGATGCCGTCCTTGCCGATGCGGCCGCCGGCCATGACCACGCGGTCGCCGGGCCGGATCGATTTCTTTTCCGAGGGTTGACCGTTGACCGTCACCGGGATGCGGCCGAGGGTGCCGCAGAACACCAGCGGCTTGCCGATGAAGCGGTCGTCGAAGCGCTCGAAGCCGCGCACCCACGGGATGCCGCTCTGGTTGCCGCCGTCGATCACGCCGTGGTGCACGCCGTCGCGGATGCGGCGCGGGTGCATCAGGCCCTGCGGCAGGTCGCCGTCGTAAAACGGGGAGCCGAGGCAGTAGCCCCAGGTGTTAAAGAGCAGCTCGCTGCCGATGCCGGTGCCCATCGGGTCGCGGTTCACGCCGACGATGCCGGTGATCGAGCCGCCGTAGGGATCGAGGGCGGAGGGGCTATTGTGGGTCTCGCACTTGTAGACGAGGTGGTAACGCTCGTTGAAGCGGATCACCCCAGCATTGTCGGTAAACACGGAGACCAGCCAGTTGCGGGTCTTGGCGACTTCGGCGGTGGCGGCCTTGATGAAGGTCTTGTAGAGCGAGGCGTAGCGCTGTTCGCGGCCTTTTTCGTCGCGGTAGATCACGTCGGCGGCGAAGATCTTGTGTTTGCAGTGCTCGGACCAGGTTTGGGCGATGCATTCGAGTTCGATGTCGGTCGGCCATTCGGGCAGACCGGCGGAGGCTCGTTTGGCGCGCACCGCGGGGTCGGTGTAGTGGTCGCGGATGGCCCGCATCTCGTCGAGCGACAGGGAGAGTGTACCTTCACGGGAGATGCGCGCCAGGTCCTCGTCGGTGCCGGAGAGGTCGATGGTCGCCACGGTGGGCCGTGCCGTGTCGGGCATGGCGGGCAGCGTGGTGTCCACCGGGTGGGCGGCCCATTCGTCGGGAGCGAAGATCTCGGCCGACTGGATCAACTGGTTCGCGAGCAGGTTCCAGGCGATGGCCTCGGCATCGGCGCGGGTCAGGTCCGGACCGGTCAGGAAATACTGGATGCCGGCGCAGACGGTTTCCGCGCTGGCGAGTTTGCGGTCGAGGATGTCGGCCACCAGCGAACCGGCGGTACGGCCCACGTTGTCGGTCACGCCCGGCTTGAAGGCCACCTCGACCAGCCAGTGGAAGGGTGGGGCGGGGAGACGGCCGAGGGCTGAACGGCAGGAAACCGGGTCGGTAAAGGCCTTCAGGATCTCGCGCTGCTTTTTCTCGGAGGCATCGACGCCCACCTTGTACACATCACGGGTGGTGCAGCCCTTCACGGGAAGATGCAGAAAGTGTTTGGCGCGCTGGACGACGTCCGTGCCGCGCGGATCGCGCAGGCCTTTGCGCAAGCTGATTTCAATTCGAAAGGTCATGGATGGTGTCCACCTGGAAAAAGAAGGGCGCAGTATAGGTAGCGAACGGGTCGAAAGCAACCATGCGGGTGAATAAACCAATCGACCGTCCGTCAGAGCAACCATGCATGCAAATGGGCGACCGGTTGGTGTGATGGTCCTGGTGGCGTTGGCCTTGGGCGTTATGGGGTGTGACGACGATGGGTGCCACGATTGCCACCAACCGGTCGTCGTGGAAACCGTTTGTTGTGACGGTGGCCCGGTCCTGTTGCCGTACCGGTTGGAGGTTGCGGTCCGCGACACCGACGGCTATTGGCTGGGAGGGGCGAACGTCGAGGTGATCGTGGCCGGAACGCCCGAACAACGGTTTGTACTCACCACCCGCAACGACGGCGTGGCCACCCTGTTCCTCGAAGCGCCGGCCGGCGTTACCGTGGTGGTATACACCTGTGCTCCCGGCTACCGCTGCCGGATGGCGGATGTCGTGACGTCCCCCTCCCTGCCGGACATCGCCCTGATCATCACCTTGTCGGACTGAATCCTCGTCGCGCGGCATCCGATCGGCCCGTGAGACGACCGAACCCCGGGACCTCGGCCCGTTCGGCCTCGCCGCCTGTCCTGCCGGCATAAGTGTTGGTGGATCGCGGATATAACCCGTTAAAAGATACTGGATTACAGGTAATGGTGGGCCCGCGCGGAAGTTGACATTTGATCGGGTATCGCTGACCATCACCGGCCACATGAGGTTCATTCGTTTCTGTTTGGTTAGCACAGCGTTTGTTTTGTGTTTGATGGGTCCCGGCGGGCGTCTCGGCGCGGCCACGGGTGACCACATGGTTATCCAATCCGCGCACGAGGTCACACAGCCTTCCGTCCGAAAGTATCAAGGTCCGTGGGGCGTGTTGACGGTTTCCGATGTCACGCTGGAGCCCCCGATGGAGAAGGTGCGTGTGGAGGCGTGGCAACGTCCGCGTGCTCAATGGTTTTTCGGCGGATATGACCCTGCGTCGTTGAACACGTTTCTGGTCGAGGCGGGTATGTTGCCGATCTGGGTAACCGCCTTGACGTCCACGGTGGAGCTGGTGGAGGGCGGCGTGCAGGTATATCCTTCGGACGCCTTGATCCTGCGTATGGCCAGCCGGGTACGTGAACGGGTGTACCGCGAGCTAAGCCGGCACCGCAACAACGGGTTGTACCGCGAACCCTTGTGGATCCCCGCGGCCGACGTCGCGTATTGGTTGGACCACCGCGTCCTGTCAGCCGATGCCCTGGGCTGTCTGAACGACCTGATCTATCCGAATGCCGGCTTCTGGTTGCTCTCCGACGTGGATGTGCTGATGCGGTGCATGACCAACGATGAGGAGCGCCGCGTGATCCTGCGCATCCTGCTGCGGCATCCTTCCAGCCAGGCAACCGTTGCCCTGGCTCCGGGCCAGGATGTGGCGGCGGCCCTCGCCTACTGGCGGTACCCGCCTTCTTCGACCGAGGATGCCCTCCGCGTCCGCCTGGTCTGGGAGTCGTCATCGCGCTCGGGCCTCCCGGTTCCGCTGGAAGAACTGTTGCCGGTCATGCCCCGGATGGTTCTCAACCGGTATGTCGTGGAGACGGAGGAGTCCTTCCGCGACTGCCATTGGACGGCGATGAATTTCTTCAACGACCGCCCGGTTGATTTTGCCGCATCGCCCGAACGCCTGCGCGACTATCTGGTCGAGCGGTACCAGCGGGTGGATGGTGCGCCTCTGTTCGGGGATGTGGTCATCCTCCGCAACGAAAACGACGAGGTCGTGCACTCGTTTAACTACATCGCCGCCAACAAGGTGTTCACCAAAAACGGTGGCGACGATGACCGGCCCTGGACCTTGATGCCGATGGACGAGGTGATCCGCATGTATTCGTTGTTTGATCCGGTCGAAGTCCACGTGTTCCGGCGCAAGGACATGATGGATGTATCCGCCCCGGCTGCGCTCAACGGAACAGCAGATGTAGCGGTCCCGGCAGGGCCGTGACCACACCATCCGCCAGGTAGCGGTGTACACTGCGGCCCTTGGCCCGCGCATGCAGCACCCCGAGGGCGGCGAGGCTGGCCGACGTGACCGCCAGGCCGGGGTGACCGGACCGGATGGACGCCACCGCTCCCAGCATCCCGAAGGTGATTGCCGCCACCGCCCCGGCCCGCGCTCCGAAGCGCGGCGTGATGCCGCGTA
>CALBHI010000359.1 GCA_937894535.1 uncultured Verrucomicrobiota bacterium | reverse complement strand
CGATGCGACACCGACCTGCCGCGGGATGGGTTGGGATGCCGCGCGGATCAGCGCGCGTTTTCTCCGTATTCGGCCCAGCTGGTTTCGGTTTCCCAAACCCGGACGCGGACGATGCGGACCTGCGGACTAAGCGAAAATTCGGTGTCGGTGCGCTGCGCGTAGAGCATCAGGCGCGCCTTGGCGGCGTCGAAAATAGTTTTGGCAATGACCTCGGTGGTCGGGTCCTGCCGGTTGAAGCCGATGACCCGCTCGCCGTAGGCCGCCTTGAACTCGGCGTACTTCGGGTCGTCGGTGTTCATGCACATCGAGTGGTCGTAGGTCTGGATCAGGTCGTTCACGGCGAGGGTGATCACCTTGAAGTCGCAGACCATGTCGTTGGCATCGAGTTCGTCCGCCTCGAGCACGAATTCAACGCGGCGGGTATGGCCGTGCGGGAACTGGCACTTGTCCGGGTGCTTGGCGAGCATGTGCCCGCTTTCCACCACGATGTGTTTGCAGATGCGGTACGGCATGGCGTTATCCCAACAGGGTGCGGACCTTGGCGGCGAGTTCGGCCAACTGGGTGTGATCACCGGGCCGGGCGTGGGCGAAACTCAAGTCGCCGATGTGGGTGAACGGGATGAGATGGACGTGGGCGTGAGGCACTTCAAGGCCGGCGACGATGACCCCTACCCGCGCGCACGGGACGGTCTTCTCGAGGGCCCGGGCGATCGGCTGGGCGAAGACCATCAGGTCGCCGAGCAGCGTGGGCTCGAGGTCGAACAGGTAATCGGTCTCCTGCTTGGGAACCACCAGGGTGTGGCCGGCCTTGATCGGACGGATATCGAGGAACGCAAAAAAGCGGTCGTTTTCGGCGATCTTGTGGCAGGCAATCTCGCCCTTGATGATTTTGGTGAAGATCGTGCTCATGCGTGTTTCATCAATTCAGACATCCGGAACAGCGAATGAAGGGTCAACCCCTCCTTCGCCAGATTCTCCACCCCGCCGGACTCACGGTCAATCACGCAAACCACATCGGTCACGATCGCCCCGAGGGCGCGCAGCTCGGCGACCGACAACAGGATCTGGCCGCCCGAGGTCACGACATCCTCGACCACCAGCAGTTTTTTCCCGGCGAAATCCCCGCCCTCAGCGAGCTTGCAGGTGCCGTAATCCTTGGCCTTCTTGCGCACGAACAGGACCGGCAGTCCGGTCTGCTGGCCCAACATCGTGGCCACCGGAATGCCGCCCATCTCGAGGCCGGCCAGCAGGTCGTGGCCGGGAGGGAGCGTCTTCGCCATCGCCGCGGTGATTTCCGCCAGCAGGGCCGGATTCGCCTCAAAACGGTACTTGTCGAAGTACACGTTCGAGACGGCACCGGAACGCAGGGTAAAGGTGCCGTGCAACAGGGCGGTTTGAACGACGCGGGCAGCGAGCGGGGTAGTCATGGCGAGATAGGAATGGGGAGGAATGGTTAATGGTTGATGGTTAATGGGGATGAGGTTTCAGGTGTCGGGTGTCAGTCTTCAGGAAGGGTGATCCTTCCTTCCATTGCACGTTGGATGTTGCCCTTCAGGGTCACGCATTATAGGTGGACGAGGCGGTGGTGCCGCCGTGGCCGGTCCAGTTGGTGTGGTGGAATTCGCCGCGGGGGCGGTCGATGCGCTCGTAGGTGTGGGCGCCGAAGTAATCGCGCTGGGCCTGGAGCAGGTTGGCCGGCAGATGGGCGCTGCGGTAGCTGTCATAATAGGCGAGCGCGCTGGCAAAGGCCGGCATGGGAATGCCGAACTCGGCGGCGCGGGCGACGGTGCGTCGCCAACCGGACTGGCTGCGGTCGATGGCCGCCTTGAAGAACGGATCGAGCAGCAAGTTGGCGAGGGACGGATCCTTGTCGAAGGCCTTCTTGATGTCGCCGAGGAACTGGGCGCGGATGATGCAGCCGCCGCGCCACATCAGGGCGATGCTGCCGTAGTTCAGCTTCCACTGGTAGGTGGTGGCGGCTTCACGCAGGAGTTGGAAACCCTGGGCATAGGAGCAGATCTTGCTGGCGAACAGGGCCTGGCGAACATCCTCGACCAGCGCTTTGCGGTCGCCGGAGAAGGTGGCGGCGGGACCGGCGAGGATCGAGGCGGCGCGCACGCGTTCATCCTTCAACGACGACATGAAGCGGGCGAAGGTGGCTTCGGCGATGGTGACCAGCGGGATGCCGAGGTCGAGGGCATTCTGGGACGTCCACTTGCCGGTTCCCTTCTGGCCGGCGGAGTCGAGGATGAGGTCTACCAGCGGCTTGCCGGTCGTTTCGTCTTTCTTGCCGAGGATGTCGGTGGTGATC
Organism: uncultured Verrucomicrobiota bacterium; assembly: GCA_937894535.1. Classification (GTDB taxonomy): domain Bacteria; phylum Verrucomicrobiota; class Kiritimatiellia; order CAIVKH01; family CAIVKH01; genus CALMUP01. The sequence continues at coordinate 7,713 of CALBHI010000359.1, read as the reverse complement.
TCGATCAGGTAGCTATCGAGTTCGCCCTTGTTCCATTCGCGGAAGATCGCGGAGAGTTCATCGGCGCTGAATCCGCCGAGGATCTTGAGCATCGCGTAGGCTTCGCAGATCATCTGCATGTCGCCGTATTCGATGCCGTTGTGGATCATCTTCACGTAGTGGCCGGCGCCGTAGTCCCCCACCCAATCGCAGCAGGGCGAACCATCGTCCACCTTGGCGGCGATGTCCTGGAAGATGGTCTTCACGTGCGGCCAGGCGTCGGGGTTGCCGCCGGGCATGATCGAAGGGCCTTTGAGCGCACCTTCCTCGCCGCCGGACACGCCGGTGCCGATAAAAAGGATGCCCGCTTCGCGCAGCGCTTCGGTGCGGCGGTTGGTGTCGGGGAAAAACGAGTTGCCGCCGTCGATCAGGATGTCGCCGGGTTCGAGCAGAGGGACGAGGCCATCGATCACCGCATCCACCGGCGCGCCGGCTTTCACCATGATCATGATACGGCGGGGGCGTTTCAGGCTGGCGATCAGTTCCTGGTAACTGTAGGTCCCGATGATCGGTTTGCCCAAGGCGCGGCCTTCGACAAACGCCTTCACCTTGTCGGTGCTGCGGTTGTAGACCGCGACGGTGTGGCCGTGGTTGGCCATGTTCAATACGAGGTTTTCGCCCATCACGGCGAGTCCGATCAATCCGATATCTGCTTGTGCCATAATCCTGTTTCCTGCTGTCGGTGGTTGGTGGTTCGGACACCGCGGAAGAGCCGCTGGTGCCCCCTCACGAAACTAGAGTGCGCGTGCGGCCTCGATGATCGCGTCCTTGGTGATGCCAAAGTGGGCCCAGACCTCGTAGTGGCCTTCCGACGGGGCGATACGGGGATCGGTGATACCGATGTGGGCGGCGGGTATCTTCAGGGCGGCGGCATGGCCGGCGACAAGGCTCGCGAAGCCACGGAGGCCGACCGCGCGGGTGCCGATGATGCCGTCCTCGACGGTGACGACACCGGCCGGGTATTTGGCCAGCAGCGTGGTCATGGTGTCCTGCCCGACCGGGAGGCCGTTGACGATGTGGACATCGACGGCGTGACCCTGGGCGTGCAGCTGTTCGGCGGCCTCGCCGGCCAGGTGGGCCGGGGCGCCGATGACGAGGATCGCCTTGGTCGCGCCGCCGAAGGAACGGTAGGTGGTGACGGGCTGCCAGGCATCGGTCGCCTGCCACAGAGGTTCGTTCGTGCCCTGCTTGGCCAGGATGGGTAAGTTGTCACGCGGGATGCCGATCAGGTGTCCGCCGTAATGCGCGGCAAGGTCGCGGATCGCGATGAACGCGGCGCGGGCATCGGCAGGGGCGTAGAAGCGGTGCAGGTACGGCAGGTAGCCCATGGCCAAGGTGATCCAGTCGAGCGACCAGCCGGTGAAGTGGTCGCGTCCGGTGCATCCGCCAACATGCGACATGTGGAAGGTCACATTCAGGCCTTCGTTCGCGCCGGTCAGGTTGCGCTGGTAGCGCCACATCTCCATGCCTTCGCGGGCGATGCCCTCGAAGAACGCGGCAAAGGTCGAGAAAACGACGAGGCGCGGGTCGTGGCCGGACATGGCGATGCCGTTGGCCATCAGGGTGGCGATCTGTTCCTGGATGCTCAACTCGATGTGGTTGCCCTTCGCCACCAGCGAGGCGGCCTTGTCGAGTTTGGTCGAGGGATCAAGGTCGCAGCTGAGGACAAACACCTTATCCGGATGGGCCTTGGCCACTTCAGCATAGGCGGGGGAGACACCGGCGCGGGGGCTGACGACCTCGCCCACGGCGGGGAGTTTTACCGCGGCGGCTACGGCATCGGGGATTGCGAGGTTCGGGGATCCGGCGGCCGGGCGGGCGGACGTGACCACGGTCAGCGGGGGCTGGGCGGCGAGGTCGGCCAACACCTTCAGGTGCTCGGCCGACTCGGTCATCATCGGGTTCGCCAGCAGGGCCTGCAGGTCGCGGCCCTTCATGTGGCCGTCGTGGTGGCCCTTGCCGCCGGGAAGCTGGTTCACCAGGAACAGGCAGTCCAGCATGCATTCGATGTCGCGGAAGCTCATCAGGGCGCCGGGGGTCCAGACCGGGGTGTCCATCGCCACCTTGTTCTTGGCCGCATAGGCGGTGGTTTCGGCCACGATCCCGTAGCGCGCGGCGAACGAGGCCAGGGTTTCCTTGTGTGCGCCGTCGTTGTGGTAGCCGACCGGATAGATCATGCTCGGGCGGCCGGAGCGCGCGAGCTGGCGCGCCTCGCGGTAGGCCTGGTAGAGGCTGGCGGCGTCGTGGAGCGACGGGATCTCGATGATGGTGATCCCGAGCGCCTCGATGATCTTGCGCGGGTCCTTGTCCATGATCTGCTTGTTCGAGCCGGACAACTGGATGCCGTTGCGTTGCATGACGAAGGTGATCGGGGCGTGGTGCAGGTCCGCCGCGTTGAACCCGTTCAGGGCCTGGCCGGAAATCCAGCCGGCATCGCCGCAATGGCAGATGATCCAGGCATCCTGTCCGTAACGGGCGCGCTTGCCGATGGCCTGGCCGACCGCGACCGGGATCATCACGCCGAGGCGTCCGCCGTTGAGCTGGGTGCCTCCAGGGACCCACGATACGTGGCCGGCGATGTCGAGGCTCTGGCGAAACTTCAGCGCGACGTGGTCGGGATCCAAATGACCCAGCGCGGACAAGAGTCCGTAGTAGCCGACGCTGGCATGCGCGTTCTCGATGGTGTACTCCACCGCCGCGTAATCGGTCACCGCCAGGGTCATCGACAGCGACGGGATCAGGTCGAGTCCGCCGCCCATGTGGTCCACCTCGTTCAGCTTCGAAAGTTCGGCCACCGCGGTCACCGCGATCCGGGCCGCCCGGCGTTGCAACGCCTCCAGCACCAATACCTGCGAGGGGGGCAGCGGGGCGGATCCGGAAAGATCCAACTTGAAGGGCAAAACGTTGGAGGTGAAGGTGTTGCCGCAGTAGCGGGTTGCCGCCAATAGATCGTGGTTGCGGGCCTGCTGGGCGTTCACAGCGTTGGTTTCGTGGTTCATCAATGGATTCTCCCTAGACAATGTAAGCCGCCGCTTTTACTTGATTTTACCGGGCAACGCAACCATGTCGTGGACGCCATCTTTCCGTCCGGGTACTTCACCGGACGGCACGTCGAAGGCATCCAAACGTATTCCTGACCGAATTCCCTCTGGACTTCCGCCACGTTCGGCGTAAGGTTCACGCCACGAATATTTCAGAATGTGAAATAAATGCCGGACACCTCCCTCCATGAATTCGCCGAACGCCTGTCCGCCGTCTTGCCGGTGATGTGCAAGTCAATGGTGCGTTATGAACAGAATGCGCTGACTACCGGCGAACTGACCCTTCCCCAGTTCTGGGCCCTGTCCTGGGTGCAGGAACGCGACGGGGCTGCGATGAACGACTTGGCGGTTGCCATGGCGATGAATCCTTCCACCGCGACCTTGTTGGTAGACCGCTTGGTGCGCAAGAAGCTGATGAGCCGGGTGCGGGACCGGGCCGACCGGCGCCGGGTACTGGTACGGCTGACCAGGCAGGGTCGCCGCATGCTGGAGGAGATCCACACGCAGAAGCGCAAGGCGCTGCTGGAGACCTTCCGTCCGCTGACCGCCCGGGAACGTTCCCGTTACCTTGAGCTGGTGGAAACGCTGGCCCGCCGCATTGAATCGACCCTTCAACCCCGAGGATGACCGTATGAGCCTGATCCCCAAATCGCTGAAACGCATACTACTGATCGTGGCGGCCCTCGCAGCCGCGTATGCCCTGCTCCGGCTGGGCAAACCCCCACCGCCGGCCGGAGGCCCGCCCGAGGACTTCTTCGTATCGGCGGTGGTCGCCCCGGCCTCGGTCGAGACGGTGCGCGACACCGTGGTGGTGGTCGGTAGCCTTGAGGCCCGCGACACGGTCGAAGTGCAGAGTGAAGTCGCGGCGAACGTGGTCGAGGTTTTGTTCACCGAAGGCGATCAGGTCCGCAAGGGCGATGTCCTGATTCGGCTGGACGATGCGAAACTGTCGGCCCGGCTGGCCGAGGCGCAGGCGCGCCGCAACCTGGCCGAGACCAACTTCAAGCGGGCGGAGGATTTGTTGGCCAGCTCCACGATATCGCGGGCGGAACATGACCAGGTCAAGGCGGAGTACGACGTGGCGGTGGCCGGCTTCAATCTGTTGAACCGTGAGCTCGATGACACCGTGCTGAAAGCCCCGTTTGACGGCGTCATGGGCGCGCGGTTGGTCAGTCCCGGCCAACTGGTATCGATTGGCCAACCCCTGACCTCCATCGTCCGGCTCGACGAGCTGGAAGTCAGTTTCCGCATCCCGGAACGCCACGTCGGGCAGATCAGGAGCGGACAACCTGTGCTGATGGACACGGTGGCGCGGCCCGGTGAACCGATCCGCGGCGAGGTGTTCTTTGTGGACCCGGTGATCGATAGCCGTACCCGTTCCGTTCTGGCCAAGGCCAGGGTGGAGAATACGGACCTGTTGCTGCGGCCCGGCATGTTCGGTTCGCTCTCCGTGGTACTCGCCGAACGCGAAGAGGCGCTGGTCATTCCGGAAAGTGCGGTCCGTTATGCCGGAGATCAGGCATCGGTGGTGGTGATGAATGGGGAAAGCCGCGCCGAGTTCCGCAATGTAACGGTCGGACAGCGCCAACCCGGTCGCGTCGAGATCACCAGCGGTCTCTCCGCCGGCGAGGTAGTCGTCGTAGAAGGGTACCAGAAAATGGGACCCGGCACCGGTATCGCCATCAGCCCGGCCTCGGCCCGCTACGGAATCTCCCCCCCACCGCCACCGGAAACGGCGACCACCCCGGAAGCCGCGACGCAGGAATAATTTCCCATGACCATCTACGAACAATTCATCCGCCGCCCTGTCGGCACGATCATGCTGAACCTGTCGTTGATGGTGTTCGGTATCCTCGGACTATTGAGCCTGCCGGTCCGTGAATTGCCGGACATCGATCCGCCGATTGTGAACGTACTGACCGTGTTCCCCGGCGCTTCCGCCGAGGTCGTGGAAACCGAAGTGACCGAAGTGCTCGAGGAGGCCATCAGCAGCGTGGAGGGCATCCGGATTCTCAACAGCGAAAGCCGCGAGCAGGTCAGCAGCATCTCCATCGAGTTCAACCAGAACCGTGACGTGGACCTTTCGGCGCAGGATATCCGCGACCGGGTAGCCCGGGTGCGCGGCGAACTGCCCGATGACATCGACGAACCGGTCATCAGCAAACAGGACTCGAATGCCCAACCCATCATGTGGATCGCGTTCTTCAGCGACCGGTATGATACCCGTGAATTGACCCACATCGCCGACACCATGGTCAAGGACCGCCTGCAAACGGTGGACGGCGTGAGTTCGGTCATCATCGGCGGCGAGAAGAAGTTCGCCATGCGCCTGTGGCTCGACCCGAAGAAGATGGCCGCACGCAATGTCACGGTGCTCGATGTCGAACGCGCCCTGGCCGAGCAGAATGTGGAACTGCCCAGCGGTCGTATCGAAAGCCGCAACCGCGAATTCACCATCCAGACCAAAGGCCAACTTGGTTCGGTGCAGGAGTTCGATGACCTGATCATCCGTCAGGATGGCCTCGATGTCGTGCGTTTGCGGGACATCGGGTATGCCGCGGATGGGGTCGAGGACGAACGCAGTGTGGCCCGCTTCAACTCGCAGCCATCGATCGGGCTCGGCGTTGTCCGCCAGTCCAAGGCCAACACGCTCGCCGTGGCCGACGGCGTGAAGGCGCGCATGGACGAAATAGCCCCCTCCCTGCCCGCCGGCATCGAATACCGTTTCCCCTACGACGAATCGGTATTCGTCGAACGCGCGGTCATCGAAGTGTGGGAGACCTTGTTAATCGCCTTTGTGCTGGTCGTGCTGACCATCTTCATCTTCCTGCGCAACGTGCGCTCGACGATCATCCCCGCACTTTCGATCCCGGTTTCCATTATCGCCACCTTCGGCCTTCTCTACGTCATGGGCTTCTCGGTGAACATCTTCACCCTGCTCGCCCTGGTGCTGGCCATCGGCATCGTGGTGGACGACACCATCGTCGTGCTCGAGAACATCTACCGCCATATCGAGGAGGGTAAAAAACCCTTCGAAGCCGCGGTGTTGGCGATGAAGGAGATCACCTTTGCGGTTATCGCGACCACGGCCTCGCTGGTGTCGGTGTTTCTGCCGCTGGCCTTCATCGGTGGCGTGACAGGACGCCTGCTGCTCGAGTTCGCCTTCGCCCTGGCCGGTTCGGTGATTGTTTCGAGCATCGTCGCGCTGACCCTTGCCCCGATGGCTGGATCGCGGTTGCTCAAGCCGATCAATGACATCAAGCACGGCCCTGTTTTCAATTTCTTCGAGCGGAAATTGACGAACCTGAACCGCCGCTACGAACGCGGACTGGACTGGGCGCTGCACCACCGCACCGCCATGATCGTCATCGCCCTCGCCTCGATCGGTTTGTCCATTCACTTCTTCCTGAACCTGGAGCGCGAGTTCCTGCCCGAGGAGGACAAGGGGCGGTTCCTTTCCATCGCGATCAATCCCGTTGGCAGCACGCCGGAATACAGTGACCGGATGATGCAGGCCATGGAGAAAATCGTCGCGGAGACGCCGGGCATCGACACGTATTTTTCTGCGGTTGCCCTCCCCTTTAACGGTCCCGGCGATCCGACCCTCGGCTTCATGTTCGTCCGCCTGACCGAAGGTGACCGCCCGCATGTGCGCGACATGATGGACGGACCGGCCGGGCTGGGATTCCGCTTCATTTCCGAAGTCGAGGGATCGATCGCGATCCCGATTCTGCCCAAGGCGGTCGACCTCGGGTTCTCCCAACCGTTCCAACTGGTCATTTCTCATCCCGACCTGAACAAGCTGAACGAGCAGGTTCAGGGCATCATCGGCCAGTTTTACGGCGCCGGGTTTCTGGCCAACGTGCGTTCGACGTTCGATATGGAGAAGCCGGAAGTTCGCGTGGTGATCGACCGCGACCGTGCCGGCGCGTTGAATGTCTCGGTGCGGGAGATCGCCAGAACCCTGCAGGTGTTGTTCGGTGGCCAGGCCATCAGCGACCTCAAGATCGAGGGCAAACAATACGATGTGATCGCCCAGCTCGAGCGTGAAAACCGCCTCACCCTGGACGACCTGACTTCGGTTTATGTTCGAGGCATCGATGGCAACCTCGTTCAGTTGTCCAATGTCGTGCGGATCGAGGAAGGCGCCGGACCCAATGCGATTGAACGTTTCCAACGCCAACGTTCGGCCACCATCGAAGGCACCCCGGTCGGCATCCCGCTTGGTACCGCGATGGAAAAAGCCGAGGCTATCCTCGCCCAGAGCCTGTCTCCCGATTTCCAGTACGATTGGAAGGGGGACATCCGGAACTTGCGTGAATCATCGGGCGACATCTACGGTTTCATGATCCTCGCCATCATCGTGGTGTATATGGTGCTGGCCGCCCAGTTTGAGAGCTTTGTGCATCCGTTTACCGTGCTGCTGGCCCTACCCCTCGCCTTCCTGGGGGCCTTCGGCCTGCTCTACCTGCTCAGTTGGGTCAACTTCGCCGGGACGATGTTCTACGGCTGGGCGAACTACGCACCGGATGCCCCACCGATCGCCCATACCCTGGCCGCGATCATCCCGCGCATCTCGTCGATGAACCTGAACATCTTCAGCCAGGTCGGCCTGATCCTGCTGATCGGCCTG
>CALBHI010000358.1 GCA_937894535.1 uncultured Verrucomicrobiota bacterium | reverse complement strand
GGCGGCGGCGAGTTCTTCGGCATGGTGTCCGAGCACGACCACGACATCGGCCGCACCACCGGCGCGCAGCCGGGCGGCCTGGTCGGCGGCCAGCGGTTTTCCCGACGGCGCGGGGAGCAGCGCCTTCGGGCGGCCCATGCGCGACGAGGCCCCGGCGGCGAGCACGATGCCGGCATGTTTGTGTTGCAGGTTCGCCATGGCCGGGTAGTCTAGCACCACCATGGCTGCACCACCAACCGGGAATCATCCGCGTCTCATCCTCGCCAGTGCCTCGCCGCGCCGCCGCGAGTTGCTGGCCGGACGGGGTCAAGCGTTCGAGGTCATCACCCCGCGCATCGACGAAACCCCGTGGGAGAACGAGGCCCCGGCGAATTTTGCGCTGCGCATGGCGCACGAGAAGGCGATGGCGGTGGTGGCGGGGTTGCCGCCGTGCGAGCCGGTGTGGGTGATTGCCGCCGACACCATTGTCGTGCTCGGGCGGATGATCCTCGGCAAGCCGGCCGACGCCGCCGAGGCGGAGGCGACGTTGCGGCTGCTTTCCGGTCAGCGCCACCACGTCATCACCGGGCTGTGTGTGTGGAAACGCGATGCCGCCGGGTTCACCGCGCAAGGCGAGGCGGTGCATACCGAGGTCGTGTTCAACACCGTCAGCGACGACGCGATCCGCGCCTATGTCGCGACCGGCGAGCCGATGGACAAGGCCGGATCGTACGCGATCCAGGGCGGGGCGGCCGGCATGGTCGCGGGCATCGACGGCTCGTACACCAATGTGGTCGGCTTGCCGATGGAGGCGCTGGCGCGGTTGCTGGACACGACGCCGGATCTCCCTTGAGCCGCCCGGAAGGTCCGGGTTAGGGCTCTTCCACCACGAAGCGGAAGGCCGCCGTCGGTTCGTTGGTGGGCAGGGTGATGGTGCGGGCCTGACCGCTGGCGATGGGCAGGGCATCGTTTGCCGGGACGTTCCAGAACAGCCAGTCGTTCAGGTTGGTGCTGACCTCGACCGTGACCTTGCGGTTGGCGAGGTCGTGGGTCACGCCCGCTTCGTCGATCCAACCCGTCCAGAAGCTGCCCGGATCGTTCGGGTCGGTGTAGGTCAGGAACTCCTCCTCGTTGCTGCGGCCGTCGAGATCGGGGTCGTCGCCGCGCGCGGCGTTCAGCGCATTGGTCGCGCCGAAGTGGACCACCTGCCATTGGGCGAACAGTTGACGCGAGGCGAGTTCGCCGGAGATCCAATCGGCGAGCAGTTGGATGTTCGCGGCATCGAGTTCGGTGGAGCCGAGCGGGGGCATGCGCGAGAAGCCGTTGGTCGCGGCGATGCGGTTCCAGATGATGCTGTGGTTGACGTCGGCGGGGACGATCAGCCGGTTGTCGGGATCGCCGCCGTTGCTCGACGCGGGGACGAGGATCGTGCCGGTCTGGTCGAGTTTCACAAAGGCGCGGCCGTCCCACGCGCCGGGCACCGGGCTTTGCGGGCCGGTATGGCAGTAGCCGCAGTTCACGGCGAGGTACGAGCGGGCGCGCACCTCGAGGCTGTATTCGGTTTCATCGGGGCGGACGTGGCGCGGGAGCTGCGCGGGGTTGCCGAGGCTGTTGCTGGTGTAGCCGGCCTGGTCGAGCAGGGCGATGAAGTTGTTGGTGACGCCGGCGATGGCGCCGGGGCAGTTCAGCTGGCGGGTGTTGAAGCTGAGGGAGTGGCCGGCCGAGGGCAGGTGGCAGGCGAGGCATTGGGCGCGGCTGGGGATGAGCCAACGCTGCACCTCGACGAGGCCGTTGTTGGTGATGGAGAGGTCGAATTCCACGCCGGCGTCGGGGGCGAGCACCGCTTCGGTGCCGTTGCTGTTCCACTGGTAGCTGACGCCATAGGCGCCGTTGGTGGTGCGCACGAGCACGCGGGTTTCGATGCGTTGCGCGGTGGCCGGATTCCCGCGGTCCAGTTCGAGGTCGAAGTGTTTCACCCACATCATGCCGGCGGGGTAGTGCCAGGGACCTTCGCGCTCGGGGCCGATGCGGTCGGTGGTGTTGGTGATGACGAACCAGCGCGACTTGATCGCGTGATCGGACCAGAACGACAGGTTCGGTTCGTAGGCGATCACGCCGGGGTTGGGGGCGAGGTCGGTGAGGTCGGCGAAGAAACCGGTTTCGGTCAGGGTTTCGGGAAAAACCGCGCCGGTGGTGGAGGCGACGAGGCGGCGCACGGTGTTGTTGTTCAGGTCGAGCATCAGGATATCGCCGTTGGCCGGGTTCAGGCCGAACTGGACGATGCCGGTTTCGCCGGCGATGCGGGTGACGTTGGTCGCGCCGACGGTGCGTTCGATGGTCCAGAGGTTGCCGGAGACATAATCGCCGCACAGGTAGCGGCCATAGAGCCCGGGGTATTTCGAGCCGCGGTAGACGAACCCACCGGTGATCGAGAAGCCCTGGAAGGTTCCGTTGCCGTGGGGGTAGGTCCAGACCGGGCGTTGGTAGGTGAAGCCGTTGGGAGGAATGCGGTCGGGGCGGGGTCCGGTGGCGTTGCCTTCGAAAAACACCCAGCCGCCGTTGCTGCCGGGCGGCATGATCGTCACTTCCTCCCACAGGTCGTTGCCGACGTCGGCCACCCACAACTCGTCGGTCAAGGAATCGAACGAGAATTGCCACGGGTTGCGCAGGCCGACAGCGAAGAATTCGGTCCGGACGAGGGAGGGGCTGACGGCGAGGCCGTTGAAGGAGGTGGCGCCGAGGAACGGGTTGTCGGCGGGGATGGCGAAGCGGGCGTTGCCGCCGTCGAGCGGGATGCCCTCGTGCGGGTTGGGGGCCAGGTTGCCAGGGCGTTTATCGGGATCGATGCGCAAGATGGCCGACCACAGGTCCTTGTCGATCCGCTGGCTGTTGTTCAGGCCATCGGCACCGGGGTTGCCGGAAAAACCTTCATCGCCGATGCCGAGGTACAGGTAGCCATCGGGGCCGAACACGATGTCGTTGATGTTGTGGACGTCGAGGTCGTTCTTCTGGTTGATCAGGATCAGTTCCGAGCTCGGATTGGCGGTGATGGGATTGTCGTTGTTCGCGGTGAAGCGGCTGAGGCGGACGCGGCGGTTGGTGCCGTCCCAGTGGCAGTAGGTCACGAAGACGTAGCGGTTGGTCAGGAAGCCGGGATGGAAGGCGATGCCTTTCATGCCGAGTTCGTTGAAGCCGAATTCATCGACGCGGCTGCTGATGTCGAGGAACAGGGATTTTTGTGGCGAGGCGGATCCGATGCCGGTGATGACATGGATCTGGCCGCGCCGTTCGGCCACGAACAGACGGTTGGTGTCGCCGGGCGGGCTTTCCATCGAGGTCGGGGTGGTGAAGGTGATGCCGGGAAACGCATCGGCCACGCTGTAGCTGACCGGCGGCGGGGTCGCGGGCATGGCCACGGTCGTGTTCGGGATGCGCAGGTCGGTAGAAAAGTTCACGGTGACGGTGGCGGCGGTCGAGGGGAGGCCGACGAGGTCATTGACCCGGTAGGTGAACACGTCGGTGGCCGGCATGCCGTTGGTGTGGATGTAGAGGATGCGTCCGTCCGGGGTGGGGGTGGCGCTGCCGTAGGCGGGCGGCGAGACCACGGCCACGCTAGCGGGCGGGATCAGGCCGCTGTCGTTGCGCAAGACCGGGATGCCGGCCTTGGTTCCGTGGTGCAGGGTGATGGTGTCGGGGCTGACCGCGACGAATCCGTTGCCGGTGGGGGCCGGGCGCGAGGCGAGTTGGAGGATCCAGGTGTCGAGGGCCGATCCGTCCTCGCGCACGACAAACCGCAGGGTATGGATACCGGTATTGGTGATGGTCCAGAGAATCGGGTTCTGCGAGGCGGTGGGTTGGTTCTCCTCGGCCCCGCCGAGACCGTCCCATGGCTTGGTGGAAAAATTCGCGTCGAGGTTGCCGCTCAGTTCGTACCAATCCGGCACGCCGCCGTTTCCATCGGCCAGTTCCAGGATCCCGGCGAACAGGGAATCCGAGCTGTCGTTCACGCCATCCCAGCGCAACCACAGCCGGTAGGTGCCGGGGGTGTTGATCTGGATGCGGTAATCGACGGACGCCCCCGTGGCGTAGGATTTGATCGTGCCGTCGCCATCCGGCAGCGATTGCAGGTAACCGGCGCCGCGGGCGTTCAGCATCGCGCCGGGCGTTCCGTTGGTGATCAACGTCCAGGTGTCGTTCAGCGCGCTGGCTGACGCATGGAAATCCTCCGCCTCGCCGCCGACGAAACCGCCCGACTCCACGTAAACCTGATCAAAGGGAAGTTGGGCGGCCGGGATGGTGGCGGCTCCGGCGATCAGTCCGACTGTAGCTAGGATAGTAAAACGCATAACCCGCTGAACATACCCGCACAAACAGTCCATGTATAAGGTGAATCGATTGACAGGAACGATTTCGGGCTTGCCTGCCCCGCCGGGATTGCTAGGGTATCGCGCATGGTTACGAGCTGGCATTGGCATGACGAAGGGGTTTCCGCAGGAGCCTGATGGTCATGCTCTGCCTGTAGGAAACCCCGGTTGAAGACCGGGGTTTTTTGTTTTCCGGCACGGCATTCCGGATGCAACCAAACCGAAGGTGTGGGCAAAGGCGGCAAAGAAGCACGTACGAGTACGCATACGATGTTAACGAAACGAATTATTCCGTGTCTGGATATCGCCGGGGGCCGAGTGGTCAAGGGGGTGAAGTTTGTCGAACTGCGCGACGCCGGTGATCCGGTGGAGTCGGCGCGGGCTTATGAGGCGCAGGGGGCGGACGAGTTGACGTTCCTCGACATCACCGCGTCGCACGAGGCGCGCGAGACGATGGTCGATGTGGTGCGCCGGGTGGCCGAGCAGGTGTTCATGCCGCTGACCGTGGGCGGCGGGATCCGCGTCGCCGCCGACATCCGCCGCATGCTTCAGGCCGGTGCCGACAAGGTGTCGTTGAACACCGCCGCGTTGAACAACCCCGATATCCTCAACGAGACCTCGGCCCAGTTCGGAAGCCAGTGTATCGTGTTGGCCATCGATGCCCGCCGCCGCGAGGACGGCCGCGGCTGGACGGTGTACACGCATGGTGGACGCCGCGCCACCGAGCGCGATGCGGTGGCTTGGGCGGTGGAGGGTGTGGCCCGCGGGGCCGGAGAAATCCTGCTGACCAGCATGGATGCCGACGGCACGAAGGACGGCTACGACCTCGCGCTGACCCGTGCGGTGTCCGATGCGGTGGGTGTTCCGGTGATCGCCTCCGGCGGTGCCGGCACGCTGGACCATTTGTGCGAAGCGGTGGAGCGGGGAGGCGCGGATGCGGTGCTTGCCGCCTCGATTTTCCACTTCGGCACCTTTACGATCCGGCAGGCCAAGGAGCACCTGCGGGCGAAGGGCATCGAGGTACGATTGTAGCCGCGGGTTTTGACCGCGGCGGAAATAAGGATAGGACATGAAAGAACTCGAAGAAGGACTCGAACTGAAACTGGATTTCGACAAGCTGGCCAAGGCGGCCAAGTGCCCCGGGGTGTTGCCGGTCGCGGTGCAGCATGCCGACACGAACGAGGTCATCCTCGTCGCCTACATCAACCAGCTCGCCCTCGACAAGACCATCGCCACCCGCTCGCTGGTGTTGTGGAGCACCTCGCGCAATGAACTGTGGGAGAAGGGCAAGACCTCCGGCGAGACCTTCGACGTGCTGGAGATCCGCGTGAACTGCGAGCAAAACTCGCTGCTGATGGTCGTGCGTCCGCGCCGGGGCGGCATCTGCCACACCAAAAACCAGCAGGGACAGCCGCGCAACTGCTATTACCGCCGGCTGAACCTGGACACCGGCAAACTGGAAAATCTGGATCCGTGACGCGTTGCCGCGTGACGAGCCGCATGGTGATCTATGGCCTACCTACCTGACGAATCGACCTTTCTGAAAAAGGCGCAACAGGGCAACCTGGTGCCGGTGTGGAGGGAACTGCTCTCCGACCAGGACACGCCGGTGTCCGCCTATGAGCGGCTGCGCGCGTTCCTGCGCCGCGAAAACCCCGAGGCCCCCACCTTCCTGCTGGAAAGCGTCGAGGGCGGCGAGAAGATCGCCCGCTACTCGTTCGTGGGCGGGAATCCCTCGGTGATCTTCGAGAGCGAAGGGCGCCGTGTGACCATCCGCCGCGCCGGTGGTGCGCCCGAGGTGCAGGACGATGTGGATCCGATGGATGCGTTGCGCGCCCTGTTGGCCCCGTACCGCCCGGTGCCCGATCCGGCCTTGCCGCGCTTCTTCGGCGGTCTGGTGGGCTTCATGGGCTACGATGTGATTCCGCAGATCGAACCGCGCGTCGGCTTGCCGTCCCGCCGCGAGCACGATTTTCCGGACATGCAGTTCATCCTGACCGACACCATCCTGATTTTCGACCATGTGCGCCACACCGCCAAGGTGGTGGCCAATGTCCTGATCGACGGCGACCCGCGTGCGGCCTACCGCGAGGCGAAGGCGAAGATCGACCGCGTATGCCAGGCGCTGGCCCAGCCGGCCACCCACACGGTGATCGATATCCACGAGCAGCCCGCGCCGGTCGCGGTGCGTTCGAACCTGACCCGCGACCAGTTCGAGCAGTCGGTCCTCAAGGCCCAGGAATACATCCGCGCCGGCGACATCATCCAGGTGGTCTTGTCGCAGCGGTTCGAGACCGATTACGACGGCGATGCGCTGGACGTGTACCGCGCCCTGCGTTGCGTCAATCCCTCGCCCTACATGTTCTGCCTCGAGTTCGGCGACCGCCGGCTGGTCGGCGCCTCGCCCGAGGTGCATGTCCGGCTGGAGGGCCGCAAGGTCGAGGTCCGCCCGATCGCCGGAACGCGACCCCGCTCCGACGACCCGGCCGAGGACCTCGCCCGCGAAAAGGATTTGCTCGCCGATCCGAAGGAGCGCGCCGAACACATCATGCTCGTCGACCTCGCCCGCAACGACCTCGGCCGCGTTTGCGCCTACCGGTCGGTGCAGGTTCCGGAGCTGATGATCATCGAACGCTACAGCCACGTCATGCACATCGTGTCCGATGTAATCGGCGAGTTGAACGGCCCGAGCGATGCCTTTGACGTCATGAAGGCCACCTTCCCGGCCGGCACGGTCAGCGGTGCCCCGAAGATCCGCGCCATGGAGATCATCGCCGAGTTGGAGACCACGCGCCGTGGCCCGTATTCCGGGGCGGTGGGGTATTACGGCTTCGGCGGCAGCCTCGACTCGTGCATCACCATCCGCACCGTCATGCTGCACGGCGGCAAGGCCTACGTGCAGGCGGGCGCGGGCATCGTGGCCGATTCCGTGCCGGCCATGGAATTCGAGGAAACCTGCAACAAGGCGCGGGGCATGATGAATGCCATCGCGCTGTCCCGCCTCTACGCCGGCGCCCGCAAGCGCCAAGGAGCCTGACATGCTGCTCGTCATCGATAACTACGACTCGTTTACCTACAACCTCGTCCAATACCTCGGGGAATTGGGCGCGGAGATGAAGATCTTCCGCAACGACCAGATCACCCTCGACCAGATCGCCGCGCTCAAGCCGTCGCGCATCCTGGTTAGCCCCGGTCCCTGCTCGCCCAACGAGGCCGGGGTGTCGTGCGGCGTCATCAAGACCTTCGGCGAACGCATCCCGATCTTCGGGGTCTGCCTCGGCCACCAGTGCATGGGGCAGGTCTACGGTGGCCGGGTGGTCCGGGCCGGACGGCTGATGCACGGCAAGACCTCGCCCATCCTGCATCGCGGCACGTCGCTGCTGAAGGGGCTGCCCAGCCCGTTTGACGCGATCCGTTACCACTCGCTGCTGGTCGAACGCGAGAGCCTGCCCGCCGACCTGGTGATTACCGCCGAAACCGCCGAGGGCGAAATCATGGGCCTGCAGCATACCCGGTTCCCGGTACACGGGGTCCAGTTCCACCCGGAATCGATCCTGACCCAGAACGGCAAGCAGATCCTCCAGAACTTCCTCGACCTGCCCCCGGCCACCTGATCGCCGCTCGCGCTTTTTAGTCCGGTCGTGCTTGTCGCTATCCGGTCTGGCTGGTAGTCTATGGTCATGAACCAGACACCTGCCTACCGTGACGGTAACATCTACATTCCCGTCCTGAGTTTCACCGACGGGGCCGGCGAGGCGTTTATTGAAGCGCTGGGTGGTGAAGGCGCCGGACCCGTCGATGTTCCGCTGGGAGCCAAGTCGGCCGTGGTGGAACTTTTCCGCTTCACCGAGCATGCGGACGGCGCGGATGTGGTGATTGCCAAGGCCGACGCCGCCTTGGTGCTCGTGCGTTTCCTCGACCAGGCCACGATGACCCGCATCAAGGAGGTCTTCCGCCTCGCCGCCGCCGAAGCCTTCCTGCCCAAGACGGTGGCGATGTTCCGCAACGAGAAGGAGTCCGAGTTCAAGATCTCCTGCACCTACTGCGGCCAGAAACTGTGGGTGCGGGACCGCGATGCCGGCCGCCGCGGCAATTGCCCGCAATGCCGCAAGACGTTTTTCGTGCCGACCCAGAAGAGCTACATCACGTCGTACCTGATGCTCACCGAGGAAGTGCCGGTGGTGCAGGTCACGGCCGGTGACGTGTCCGCACGCAACGCCATCGCCGCCCTCGCCGAGCGTGTGGTCAGCATGGAGGAGGGATCGAAGTCCTCGACCATGCGCATCGAACTGCCGCCGGAAGAAACCGGCAGCTAACCGGAGTGTCCAGTCCTTGGATCCCTCGACGTCGCCTGTTTCCAAGCCCTGGACGTTCGGACCCGCTGGCCGGTTGCGCGGCACGCTCCCTTGGACGCGCGGATGCCTGGTCTGCGGTGAGCACAATCCCGAAGGGTTCCACTGCCGCCTGAAGGTCGATGGCCCGGTGGTCTGGCTCGACTATACCCCGCAGGTCCACGATGTCGGCTACCGCAACATCGTGCACGGCGGGGTGTTGATGACCCTGGCCGATGAAGTGATGACCTGGTCGGCCATCCTCGCCCTGCGCGGCGTCGCGGTGGCCGCGGAAATGACCACCCGGCTGCAGGCCTCGGCCGCCGCCGGGATCCCGGTCCGGGTGGAAGCCTCGGTCACCCGCGCCTCACGGCGGCTGGTCCTGACCGAGGGCCGCGTCCTCGATCCCGACGGCCGGTTGATCGCCGTCACCACCGGGAAGTACATGCCCGTGCCGGTGGAACGGGCCGGCACCCGCCACCAGGATTTTGTGCGCCATCCCGACGCGATCCCGCCCGAGCAGATCATCGACGGCCTGTAGCCGCGCCGCACCCCGTCCCGGACCGAAGTTGATGGTTGAATCGCCGGACGCCGCTCGTGCATAGTCGGCCGCATGTCGGAAACCAGCACGCCCATGATGCAGCAGTACCGGCGGATCCGCAACGAGCTGCCGCCGGAAACCATCCTCTTCTTCCGGATGGGCGATTTCTACGAGATGTTTTTCGACGACGCGAAGGTCGCCGCCGCCGTCCTCGACATCGCCCTGACCAAACGGCAAGGCATCCCGATGTGCGGCGTACCGTACCATTCGTCCGACAACTACCTGTCCCGCCTGATCCGCGCCGGCAAGAAGGTCGCGATTTGCGAGCAGATGGAGGACCCGGCCACCGCGAAGGGCATCGTGCGCCGCGAGGTCACCCGCGTGGTCACCCCGGGCACCGTGCTCGAGGACCAGGTGCTCGACTCCCGCCGCAACAACTACCTCGCCGGCCTGTGCGCGGGTGCGCGCGGCTTCGGCCTCGCCCTCGTCGACCTCTCCACCGGTGCGTTCTGGCTGGAGGAAACGGCCGATGCGGCGGCGATCCGCGAGAACCTCGCCCGTTACCAGCCGTCGGAAATCATCGTGCCGTCCGAAAAGCGCGAGGACGCGCAGCTCGCCGGCATCCTCGGTGCGATCGCGGCAACCACCATCACGCCCTACGATGACTGGACCTTCGACTACGACGCCGCACACGACCAGTTGCTGCGCCATTTCAAGGTCCACTCGCTCGACGGCTTCGGCGTCGGCAGTGCCGCGATCGGCGTCTGTGCGGCCGGCGCGGTCCTGCACTACGTCAGCCAGCAACTGCGCCGCCCGGTCGAACATGTCCGCTCCCTGCGGGTCAAGAATCCTGCCTCGTTCATGCTCCTCGACGAGGCGACCATCCGCAACCTCGACCTCGTCGAAGGCTCCACCCGCGCCCCCGGCGGCGCGCCGACCAGCCTGCTCGGCGTGCTCGATGCGACCAGCACATCGATGGGCGGGCGGCTGTTGCGCGACTGGCTGATCCGTCCGCTCGTCGAGTCCGCCGCCATCCAGCAGCGGCTCGACGCCGTCGAAACCCTCGTTAACCACCGCGGCGTCCTGCATCCGTTGCGCGAGGCCCTCGCCGAGGTGAAGGACCTCGAGCGCCTGATCGCCCGCCTGAACGCCGGCACCGGCAATGCCCGTGATGTGCGCGCCCTCGGCCGTTCCGTGGCCGCCCTGCCCGAGGTCATCGCCCGCGCCGGCGCGGCATCCAGCCCGCTGTTCACCGCGCTGCTCGGCGAGATCACCCCGTTGCCGGAGCTGGTCGACCTGATCGACCGGGCCATCGTGGACGAGCCGCCGGTGGCGTTGCGCGACGGCGGGGTCATCCGCCCCGGCTACCATCCCGAACTCGATGAACTCAAGGATGCCTCGACGAAAGGCCGCAACTGGCTGGTTGAACTCCAGGCCCGCGAGCAGGAACGCACCGGCATCAAGACCCTGAAGGTGCGCCACAACAAGGTCTTCGGCTACTACATCGAGATCAGCAAGTCCTACGCCGAGCAGGCTCCGGCCGACTACCAGCGCAAACAGACGCTGGTCAATGCCGAGCGGTTCATCACGCCCGAGCTGAAGGAATACGAAAACAAGATCCTCGGTGCGCAGGAGCGTTCGATCGAACTCGAACTGGAATTGTTCGGCGAGATACGCGACCGCGTGGTCGCCCACACCGCGTCGATCCAGCAGACCGCCGCCGCCATCGCGCAGATCGACGTGCTTGCCGCGCTGGCCGACCGTGCCATCGCCCTGCGCTACGTGCGCCCCGCGTTTAACCACGAGGGCCGCATCGCCATCAAGGACGGCCGCCACCCGGTCATCGAAACCTTGCCCCAAGCCGAGCGGTTCGTGCCGAACGACACCTTGCTCGACGGCGTCAACAACCAGGTGATCATCATCACCGGCCCGAACATGGCCGGCAAGTCCACCTACATCCGGCAGGTTGCGGTCATCACCATCATGGCCCACATCGGCTCGTTCGTGCCCGCCGCCTCGGCCGACCTGTCCGAGACCGACCGCGTGTTCACCCGCGTCGGGGCCAGCGACGACCTCGCGCGTGGCCGCAGCACCTTCATGGTCGAGATGCAGGAGACCGCGAACATCCTCAACAACGCGACCCCCCGCAGCCTCGTCGTGCTCGACGAGATCGGCCGCGGCACCAGCACCTTCGACGGCATCAGCATAGCCTGGTCGGTCGCCGAATACCTGCACAACCATCCCGGCAGCAAGGCCCGCACCCTCTTCGCCACCCACTACCACGAGCTCACCGACCTCGCCATCACCCTGGCCGGCGTGAAGAACTACAACGTGCTGGTGAAGGAAAGCGGCGACAAGATCGCCTTTCTGCGCAAGATCGTGCCGGGGGCCGCAGACAAGAGCTACGGCATCCAGGTCGCGCGGCTTGCCGGCCTCCCGCCCGAGGTCATCCAACGCGCCCACGAGATCCTCGGCAACCTCGAGGAGGGGGAATTCGGTGAAGGCGGAAAACCCAAACTCGCCGCGGCCCGCGCGAAAAAGGACAAGGACCATCCGGACCAGATGGCGTTGTTCTAAAGACGAAGCGTTGACACGCAACGCGTGTCTTCCAACATCCAGCGTTTACCGCGACGCCAGCACCCACAGCGCGGTTGCGCCGTAGAGGGCGAGGGTGACGAGCAGGGGGGCGTCGGTCAGCAGCACTTTTTCCGGCCGCTCGCCGCGCTGGTGGCGGTAGGCGAGGTCGATGTAGCGGAAGATGCCGAACATCACGAAGGGGATGGTGAAACCCAACCGGTGGGTGCCGAACTTCGCCACCGTTTCCGGCCATTGGGTGTAGAGGGCGTAGCAGACGATGGTGGAACCGCCGATCATGGCGATGAGCTGATCGAGCATCTTTTCACTGTAGGACTCGAGGCTCGGCCGTGTCGAGGCGTCGGCCGATTGCACCAGTTCCTGGCGGCGTTTGCACAAGGCGAGGAACAACGCGAGCATCAGGGTGCACAGCAGCAGCCACGGCGAGATCGGCACCGCGATGGCCACCGCGCCGGCCAGCGCGCGCAACACGAAGCCGATGGCGATGACAAACAGGTCCACCAGCGCGATTTTCTTCAGGCCGTACACATAAGCCAGTTGCAGGACAAGGTAGCCGCCGATGACCGCGGCCAGGTCGGCATGGATGCGCACGGCGAGGCCGAGCGCGGCGGCGATCAGCACGGCGGCGGTAACCCGGGCCACCCCGGGGGTCACCTCGCCCGAGGCGATCGGCCGGAACTTTTTCACGGGGTGCAGGCGGTCGTGCGCCGCATCGCGGATGTCGTTGAGCAAGTAGATGGCGCTGGAGGCCAGGCAAAAGGCGAGCATGGCCAGCAGCGACGTGCCGAGCAGGGAGGTCCAGTCAATCTGCTGCGACCGGTCCCCGGCGGCAAACACCAGCGCGGCCAGCACGAGGACGTTTTTCGTCCACTGGTGCGGCCGCATGGCCTTCAGCAGGAGGAACGGCGATTTCATGAAGCGGCGGCGGCCTTGACGCTGCGCGGATGGGGCTGTTTCGGCGGGCGGCGTTTCATGCCGCACGACAGCCAGAGTTTCCACACCATCCACAAGGCCTCGCGGATGATCGCCGTGCTCATCTTCGACGCGCCGGAGCGGCGCTCCTCGAAGGTGATCGGCACTTCATCGATATGGAAACCCTTCATCCACGCCTTGTGGCTCAGCTCGACCTGGAACGAGTAGCCGTTCGAGGTGATGCCGGCCAGGTCGATCGATTCCAGCACCGCGCGGCGGAAACACTTGAAGCCGCCGGTCGGATCGGTGATCGGCATGCCGGTGATCACTTGCACATAGACCGCCGCGCCCTTGCTCAGGATCAGCCGGGCCAGCGGCCAGTTGATTACCCGCACCCCGCCTTTGTAGCGGGTGCCCAGGCAGAGATCCGCCTGTTCGGCGGCGCGGCGCAGGTGGGGGACCGAGGCCGGGGAGTGGGAAAAGTCGGCGTCCATCTCGAAGATGAACTCGTAGTGCCGCTCCAGCGCCCAGGTGAAGCCGGCGATGTAGGCGCGGCCGAGTCCCTGTTTTTCCTTGCGGTGGAGGACGTTCACCCGCGGATCGGCGGCGCGCATCGTGTCGATCAACTGCCCGGTGCCGTCGGGCGAATTGTCGTCCACGAACAGGATATCGGCCGTGGGCAACTCCTTGAAAATCGCCTCGGCGATTTGTCGGGCGTTGTCAATCTCGTTATAGGTTGGTATGACAATCAGCGTGTCGTTCATGGCGGTCTGCCGCCCGGTATCCGGTTCCGGGACTCCATGGCGTTGCACTATACCCATGGGGAACAAGTGTTGTGAATCATGAAATTCGATTGTACGGCGATCCGGTCCTGCGGACCGCGGCCACGCCGATCGCCGAAGTGACCGACGAGGTGCGCCGGCTCGCCGCCGCGATGATCGACCAGATGCGTGTGTCCGAGGGGGTCGGCCTGGCCGCCCAGCAGATCGGCGAGACCCGCTCGATCTGCGTGATCGAAGTCCCCGAGGGCTACGACCAGGACGACGAAGGCCAGCCGCTGAACCCCGGCCTGGCCATGCCCATGGTGCTGATCAATCCGGTCATCACCGCGCCGTCGAAGAAAACCACCTCCCACGAGGAGGGGTGCCTCAGCTTCCCCGGCATCCGCGGCTCGATCTCCCGCCCGCACAAAATCCATGTCACCGCGCTGAACGAGAAGGGCGAGCCGCTCGACTTCGAGGTGCGCGGGTTCACTGCGCGGGTCATCCAGCACGAGGTGGACCACCTGAACGGGGTGTTGTTCATCGACCGGATGTCGGCGGCCAAACGCCTGATGCTGAAGGGAAGGCTGGCCCGCCTGGCCGCCGGGGATACCGACGAGGATTAAGGCCCGGTTGCGGTTTCCGTAATGGCCGGTCCGTCCGCCGGGCGCTCCGCCCCGTTCGTTTCCGCACCGGCAACCGCGCTGCGCTGGGCGCGCCGCTTCAGGAATTCCTTGGCCAGGTTCCGGTAGGCCACCGCGCCGGTGCAATGCTTGTCGTACTCGATGACCGGCTTGCCGAAGCTCGGGGCTTCGCTCAGCCGCACGCTGCGCGGGATCACCGTCGCATACACCTTGTCGCCGAAATATTCGGTCACCTGCTGCACCACCTGCTGGGCGAGGTTGGTGCGGCTGTCGAACATGGTCATGATGATGCCTTCGACGGTCAGGTCGGGATTCGCCCCACTCGCCCGCAACTGCTCGATCAGGCGCACCATCACCGAGAGGCCCTCCAGCGCGTAGTATTCGCATTGGATCGGCATGATCAGGCCGTGCGATGCGCACAGGGCGTTCATGGTCAGGATGCCGAGGGAGGGCGGACAGTCGATCAGGATGAAATCGTACCGGTTTTCGGCGAGCAGCGACTGCATGGCGTCGTGCAGGCGGTGCAGGTAGCGGTCGAGGCGGGCAACCTCGATCTCGGCACCGGCGAGGTTTACTTCGGCGGGGATCAGGTCGAGGCGCTTGATGGCGGTGGGGCGGATGAAGTCGCGCGGATCGGCCTGCCCGAGCAGCACCGGGTACAGGCTCACCCCCTCGGTCTTCTCCACGCCGAGGCCGCTGGTTGCATTCGCTTGCGCGTCGAAATCGATCAGCAGCACCGAACGCCCTTTCTCGGCGAGGCAGGCGGCGAGGTTCACCGACGTCGTGGTTTTGCCCACGCCGCCCTTCTGGTTGGCCATGGAAAGGATGCAGGTGCTCATGCGTGGCCCGTAGCCTTGCCGTTGCCGCCGCGGGTGTCAAGCGCGCTCCCGGGCGCGGGGCGCGTTCCTGGCGGAAACACCGTGCCGCTTTACTCCCATCGCGGCGCGGCCTATACTGCGGCCCCATGAGGACCTTACCCCACCTGTTCGAGAAGAACCGTGCCTGGGCGGCAGAAATGAACCGCCAGGATCCCGGCTTCTTTCCCGCCTTGGCCGCCCAGCAGGCCCCCGAATACCTGTGGATCGGCTGCTCGGACAGCCGGGTGCCCGCCAACGAGATTGTCGGCCTGGCCCCGGGTGAACTGTTCGTGCACCGCAACGTGGCCAACTTGGTGAACCACACCGACATGAACTGCCTCTCGGTGCTCCAGTACGCGGTGGATTTCCTCCAGGTGAAGCACATCATCGTCTGTGGCCATTACAGCTGCGGCGGGGTCAAGGCCGCCATGGAGGATACGCCCCACGGGCTGGTGGACAACTGGCTGCGCCACATCCGGCGCATCCATTTGCGCCACCGCGACGAGCTCGACCAGTTGCCCACGCCCCGGGCGATGATGAACCGGCTGTGCGAATGGAACGTGATCGAACAGGTCCTGAACGTCGGCAGCACCACCATCGTGCAGGACGCCTGGAAACGCGGCCAGAACCTCGAGATCCACGGCTGGGTGTACGACATCGCCGACGGCCTGCTCAAGGACCTCGCGGTCAACGCCGAAACCGGTGGTGAACTCCAGCGCCTGCAGGACCTGTGCAAGACACGGACCTGAGCGCCGGCCGCCATGCGGGAACACCGAGGAAACCAGTTGCCTATCGGTTGCAGGGGCGTATAGTTTTCGCCGATAGCATGGGGAGAGCATTATGGCGGTTCAAGATCGGGTGACATACCGCAATGTCGGGCAAGGCATTGAGCGGTTGGACGGGGACGAGAAGGTGCGGGGGTTGGCCCAGTACGCGGACGACATCCCGGTGCCGGATGCCTGGTACGGCGAGGTCGTGCGCTCCCCGGTCGCCCACGGCCGCCTGATCCGCCTCCACTTCGATCCCGCGTTCGACTTCAACCGCGTCTGCGTGGTGACCCCGCCGGACATCCCCGGCCAGAACATCGTGGACCTGATGGGCCGCGACATGCCGTTCATCGCCGACGGCGAAATCCAGTACCGCGGCGAACCGCTGGCCCTTGTCGCCGCCCCGACCCGCGCCCTGGCCCGCGAGGCCGCCGCGCACATCAAACCCGAGATCGAGGCGCTGCCCGCCCTACTGACCCTGCGCGACGTGGTGGCCCGCTATCGCGACGGGGCGAAGGAACTGAAGGAACTGGCCGCGCAGACCATCGTCAAGGGCGACATCGAACGCGGGTTCGCCGAGGCCGACCGCATCATCGAGGGCGAATACTGGGCCGGCCACCAGGAGCAGCTCTACATCGAGCCGCAGGGCATGGTCGCCATTCCCGAACCCGACGGCGGCGTGTTCATCCAGGGCAGCCTGCAGTGCCCGTACTACATCGCCCCGGAACTGATGATCACGCTGGACTTGCCGCTGGAGAAGATCCGCGTGAAGCAGACCGCGGTCGGCGGAGCCTTCGGCGGCAAGGAGGAATTTCCCACCCTGATCGCCGGCTACTGTGCGCTGCTCGCCCTGAAGTGCGGCAAGCCGGTGAAGATCATCTACGACCGCCATCAGGATATCCTCTACACGACCAAGCGGCATCCGGTGTGGACCCGGCAGCGCACCGGCGTGAAGAACGACGGCACGATCACCGCGATGCAGGTGGACTTCGTCCTCGACGGCGGCGCGTACACCACACTGA
>CALBHI010000357.1 GCA_937894535.1 uncultured Verrucomicrobiota bacterium | reverse complement strand
CCTTCAGCCGCAAGGTGTGGCTCAAAGGCGGCGGTTACCTGATCCTCGATGAGACCGAAGCGCTGATCGCGATCGACGTGAACACCGGGCGCCACAAGGGCGGCAACAACCAGGAGGAGTCGATCCTCCAGGTCAACCTGGAAGCGGCCGATGAAGTCGCCCGCCAGCTCCGGTTGCGCAACATCGGCGGCCTGGTGGTCATTGACTTCATCGACATGAAGCAGAAGAAGAACCAGAACCAGGTGCACCGCAAGCTCAAGGAGGCGTTGCAGCGCGACAAGTCGCGCACCAACGTGCTGCCGCTGTCGCCGCTGGGCCTGATGGAGATGACCCGTCAGCGTCACGAGGAGAGCGTGCGGGCTACAACCTACATGAACTGCCCGTATTGCGACGGTCGTGGAAAGGTCCTGTCGGCGATGAGCATGAGCGTGGAAATCCAGCGGCGTGTCGGTGAAGTAATGCGCCGCCACCGGTCCACCGCGGAACGACCGCTGCCGGTCAAGATCACGGTTAACCCGATCGTGCTCGACCGCCTGCGCACCGAGGACGAGGCCATCCTGGTGGAGCTGGAGGAGAAGTACCACGGGCACATGACATTTGTTGCCTCGCAACAGATCCATGTGGAGGAATTCATGATCACCCGGACCGATACCGGAGAGGAATTGTTCTCCAACGTGGAACGCAAGACGTCAAGCACCCACTGACCGTAAACCGGGTCGGATCGAGCCGCGGCGCGCATCGGAAGGTGCGCGCCGCATTTTTTTATGGTTGCGGCTTCATCTGTACGCCGACGCGCAGGAAAAGGACGGGTTCGCCGTTGGTGAAGGAGAAGGTGATGGCCGATCCGGTGCCGGTGCGGGTCTGGCTGGTCTCGATCCACGTGCCGGTTTCGGACAAGTCGGGTTTCCATTGCAGGGTGTAGATGCGTCCGGTTGCGGTGGCGGGCACCTGCCATTGGGCGGGTGCCGACGGATCACCCGGCATGGCGAGGGCGAAGAAGGATTGGCCGTTGGTCGGTTCGGTGCCGGCTATGAATTCGTCGAGGTTGGATACACCATCGCCGTCGCTGTCCACCTGGGGCAAACCCTGCGTCGGTGCGGCAAAGTGCTGGATTTCCCACAGATCCGGTAGCCCGTCGCCATCGCGATCGGGATCGCACCCATCACCGATGCCATCGCCGTCCATGTCCTCCTGGCCAGGATTGGCAAGGGCCGGGCAGTTGTCGGCGGGGTCGGGTATACCATCGCCATCCGTATCCGGCGGAGGCTGGCAGAGAATGCAGGGCACCGACACGTCGTCCACCTGCCAGTAGTTTTCCTGGTAGGCGTTGTAATAGAAGAAGCGGATGACGGCGTTCGATGTGCCCGCGAAGGGTGTAAGGTCGATGGTGAACGTTCCACTGGCATCGGCGGTGCGCCGCCACAGGTTGCTCCACGGACCGGCGGTTCCATTCAGGCTGATGTCCACGTCGGCAACTTCGTTGCTGCGCGTGTTGCGGTAATCGAACCGGGTGCGGAAGACCAGGCTGGCTTCCTGCACAAAGCGCAGGTCGAGCGGGGTGGTGCGGAGTTGGGTGGCCAGTTGCTGGTTCCGCGAGTGGAGCGAACTCTCGACGATGGCGAAGGGGCCGGAACCGCCGGTCAGGTTGCCGCGGAACACCGGATCGTCGAAGCGCCACCCTTGGCTGACTTGCCCGTTGGTGGTGATCGACCAGCCGGTGGGGAGCCCGGTGGTGAAGGCGGCGTTGACCAGGCTGGTGGTGATGAGCGTTCCCGTGCAGGGGTCGCAGGTATCGCCGATCCCGTCGCCGTCGCCATCGCGTTGGTTGGGGTTCGGGACGCCGGGGCAGTTGTCGGCAAGGTCCGGTATCCCGTCGGCATCGCTATCCTGCTCGCAGAGATCGCCGACCCCGTTCCCATTCGTGTCGCTTTGGCCGGGATTGGCCAGGTCAGGGCAGTTGTCGGATGGATTCGGAATACCATCGCCGTCGCGGTCGGGATCGCAGGCGTCACCGAGACCGTCGCGGTCGAGATCCGTTTGCCCGGGGTTGGGGATCAGCGGACAGGTATCGATCAGGTCGGGGATGCCGTCACCATCATCATCCGGATCGCAGGCATCGCCAAGGCCGTCGAGGTCGGTGTCGGTTTGCAGGGGATCGAAGGTGTCTGGACAGAGGTCGTCGTCGTTGTTGATGCCGTCGCCGTCCAGATCCTCGTCGCAGGCATCGCCACGTCCGTCCTGATCGAGATCGGCTTGCAGAGGATTGGCGGAAAAGAGGCAATTGTCAGTCGCATCAGGGATGCCGTCGTTGTCGCGGTCGGGATCGCAGGCGTCGCCGATGCCGTCGCCGTCGAGGTCGGACTGGGTCGGATTGTAA
>CALBHI010000356.1 GCA_937894535.1 uncultured Verrucomicrobiota bacterium | reverse complement strand
TCCAGTAGTCGAGCGGGACATTCACCCGCACCCCGACGAAGTAGTCGGTCCGGTTCAATTCCTCGGTCTCGTACCATTCGGCATCGATGGTCACGTTCGGGTGGATGCGCGATTCGACGCGGGCCTTGTACCCGGAAAGGTCACCGTCGTATTCGGAATCGAAATCGAAATAGCCGCCGTAGATCGCGGTGGGGGCAACCTTCGCAAGGAACGGCAGCCAGACACCCACTTCGGTGTCATATCCCTCGAGTGCTTCCTCGTAGATATTGAAGAACCGGGTGGTCGTGGTGGTGATACGGCGGCCGCCCGACACGACGGAGCTGGCCTCCTGGGAGGAGGCTTGGCGCAGCAGTTCCGCATCATCGAGCGGGTAATAATAGTTGAACCGCACGTCCACATGGCGAGACAGGATTTCCAAACCGAGACCGACCTGGTCGAAGGTATTGTCGTTGTCCGTCCAGCGGGTGTCATAGAAGGCATTCACGCCGAGGATCAACCCGGGGTCGCGCAGCAGGTGGCGGACGACGATGCCGCCGTTCACTTCCTGTTCCTCGTCCTCGAGGAAACTGCCGCGGATATCGAGGAACATGCGGGTATCACCGGGCTGCCACACCGGGATGAGTGCATCCACCGTCGCCTCCTGCACCTCGTCACTCCAGCGGAACGCGGCCGTCAGGCGGCTGGCATCCAGCCAGGAGATTTTTTTCTCCGCCGCGAGTCCGACGGTCAGTGCTGCCAGCAAGGTCGCCAGTCCGACGCCTGCCCCGATGCGCTTGGTACGTAGTTTCATGGTATGACTCCCTCATTCTTCCATCATGGTGTGACCAGAACCCGGTAGTGATGGAAGATGCTCCCACCGGCTACCTGCATGGTCAAGGTGATCCGCTCCGTGTCCCCGTCAAGGCTCAGCGGGGTTTCCGACAGGACCTGCCACTGGGCCGGCGACCACGTGGTCAGGTTCTGCGAGCCCTGCAGGATAAAGGTCAACGCCGGATCGTTGCTGCGGCGCACGTACGACAACTGGACGACGCCGCCCGACTGGACGAGGGTCAGGATGCTGGTATCAGGCGTGTTGGGATCGCTGCCGAAGGCATACTCCTCGTCGTTGGTGAGGCCGTCGCCATCCGGATCCGCGCCCCCACCCCAGATCGTGGTCTCCAGGGCCGCATTGGTGACATCGGCACCGAAATTCACCAGATCCCAGACCGTGCGGGCGGTTGCCGTGCCATTGGTGGATCCCAAGGTGATGACGCGGAACACGTGCACGGTGGACGCACCGCTCAGATCGGCGGCGGTGAGTTCGACCGGGGTGATCGCGACCGCCTCGGGCGTTCCGGTCACGGTGCCTTCGACGAAGGCGAAGCCGTTTGAGCCGTCGGTAAAGGCCGCGGTGACGGCCAGCACATCGTCCGGATCGGGATCGGTGAAGGTCGCGGCCGGCACGAGGTAGGTGAACGGAAGGCCAAGGTTGGCAAACAGGTCGCCCACCGGCAGGGCCAGAACCGGGGCATTGTTGAACTTGAACCGGTACATGAAGGCGAAGCCGCGGTTGCTGATGTCGGCGAGGTTCGACGGGGCGCCAACGATGCCGGTATCGACATCGAGGCCGACGGCGGAACCGTAGAGACCGGCGGTGCTGCCAACTGGGCGGAACAGTTTTTCCAGCAGGTTCCAGTTCGTGGCGACCAGGGCATCGCGCTGGTAGTAGTAAGCCGCTCCGATGTTCTGGGCGCCGTTGTTATGCGGTGCGCCAATCAACAGGTAACCGTTCTTGAGATCCACCCCACTGCCAAAACGGCGTTCGTTGTCGTTGCGGCGGTCGAGGCGGCGGATTTCGCGCCACAGGTTCGTGGTGGCATCAAACTCGTACACATGCACCACACCCCCATTGGTCGTGGTGCCGGCGGTCATGCTCGGCGCGCCGACGATCAGCAGGTCGTCATCCATCGCGACATCCCAGCCGAACTCGAAGGACAGGTTCGTCTGCACCGCGGTCAGCCGCTGCACCAGGCCCCAGGCGTTGGAGCCGGTGTGATTCCGGTCGTAGACGAACACCGCGCCTTCGCGGTTGGTCGTGGCCGGGTTGACATCCACGCGGGGGGCGCCGACGGCGAGCCGGTCGCCGCTGAGGGAGACACTCCAGCCAAAGTCACCGTTGGTGGCACCGATACCGGACGGGAAGAGCCGGGCGATTTCACCCCACGCATTGCTGCCACCGGCATCACGCTCGTAGAGGAACACGCCACCGGTGCGGTTGGTGCCGGAAGCTGCGGCATCGATCGCACCCACGGCCAGCAGGTCGCCGCTGATATCAACCGAGAAACCGAAACGAACGGCGCTGGTGATGCCGGCCGGGAACAGGCGGGTGATCCCGCCCCAGAGGTTGCTGCCGCCGAGATCGCGGCCGAACAGGTAGGCGGACCCGACCTCTACCCCGCCGGTTTCGTCGTTGATGGCACCGGCGGCGAGCAGATCGCCCTCGATGGCGACCGAGCGGCCGAAGCGATCGTTGGTCTCCACGGTCAGCGGTTGCAAGACCTGGAATTGGGACCAGGTATTGGTCGGGCCGGACTGGCGGCGGTAAACGAGCACAGCTCCGGCATTCGGGCCGGCATTGGTGGCGTTCAGCGCACCGACGACCGACTCGTCGATGATGGTATCGACGGCGAGGCCGTAGGAACCTTGCAGGCCGGTATCGGTCGGCCGCAACGAACCCTCGAGGGCATTGTAGGCGATGACCGAGGTGTTGGGGTCCGTCACCGGCGGGACGGTAAAGGCGTCATCCGCGACCAGCTCAAAGAAGGTCACCAGCGAACCGCCGACCGGCACGCGGTTGGTGCCGAGGGCGAAACGCATCGCCCGGAGGGCATCGGTGGCGGCGACGGCGGTGAGGTTGGAGGCGCGGTACACGCCGGTAGTCACGACGGTGAACGGCCCGACATTGGTCAGCACGCCGTTGACGGCGTTGGACAGGGTGATGGTGATGAGCAAGGGTTGCAAGGCGAGGTCATCAACTTCCGTGATGGTCACGCTGGAGAACAGGTTGATCTGCGCGCGGTCATAGATCGTCTGGTTCAGGCGGGTACCTTCAATCAGCGGCGGATCGTTCACCGCCGTCACGGTGATGACGGTATTGGTATCGACGACCGGCGCCGACTTGTTGTCGGTGATGGTGATGATCAGGCGGGTGTCCTCGCTGGTCGGCACGGTGATGCGGTTTTCAACCGGTTCGTACACGAGGTTGCCGATCTGCGCG
The DNA here is from genome assembly GCA_937894535.1 of uncultured Verrucomicrobiota bacterium. Classification (GTDB taxonomy): domain Bacteria; phylum Verrucomicrobiota; class Kiritimatiellia; order CAIVKH01; family CAIVKH01; genus CALMUP01. Next base: position 4,492 of record CALBHI010000356.1, on the reverse strand, counting down.
GACGCGGTGGCGGCCGTGACGTTGGTCAAGGCGTAGAGACCGGGTACAACCAGCTGGAAATCGCCGAGGTTGCGCAGAAAGCCCTTGGCCGGATCGTCAATGGCCACGGTGACATCAACGCGTTCCACCGTCTGCTCGTCCACTTCGGTAAACAGGACACTGGTCAGCGGGTTGACCGATTCCTTGTCGGTGATGGCGCGCGGCACGGCGGGGTTATCAATCTCCGGTTCATCGTTCACACCGAGCACGAGCAGGGTGATCAGGTTGGTCGCGTTGTCGCTGTTCGCGTCGTGCACGGTCACTGAAACCAGGCCGGTGACCAGGCCGCCGACATCGTCGACCATCCGGTAGCGGAAGGTTTCGGTGTAGGGATAGGGTCCGGCGTAGGCAGCGGCGGGGCTGTAACTGACTTCGGTGACACCGGCCACGGCGATCGAGCCGCCCGCCGAAGCACCAAAGACACTAGCGAGCACATATTCGCCGTTGTAGGCCGGGGTCAGGACATCGTTGGCGGCGACATCGATCCGGTTCGAGACCGAGCCGGAGAGCGCAACGGCGTGGTCGGGCAACGTGGGTAGCGCACCCACCTTGACGCGCACCTCGGCGCTGCCAGTGCCGCCGAGGCCATCGTTCACGGCATAGGTGAAGCGGTCTTCGCCGACCAGGCCGGCGGGCGGGGTATAGCGGATCGATCCGCTCTGAATGACGGCGGTGCCACCGTTGACCGGGGCGGACACGGAGGTGATCAGCCAGCCGGCGGCGTTGCCGGGCAGGATGAAGTCGTTGGCGCGCACGGGCAGCAGGTTGTTGACGCTGCTACGGGCCACCGCGAAAGCATCGTCCTGGGTGAAGGCGACGAGGTTGCTGGCGCGGTTCTCCACGCGCACCCGCACGGTGCCTTGGGCGCGGCGGTCGGTGCCGTCGGCGATTTCGTAGGTGAACTGCTCGACGTAGCTGCCGTTCGGCGCGTTCAGCGGACGGTACACCAGGGAGAGTCCGTCGCCGGAGATGGTCACCGAGCCGCCGAGGTTCGGTGTATTGGTGCCGGCGCCGAGGGCCACCACGGACAGGAGCTGGTCGAAGGCGGGCTGGATGCGGTCATTGAACAGCACCGGCAGGGTGAATGCCTTGGCGACGTTGGTGCCGGCGGGTACTTCGTAGTACACGGCGAAGGCGTCGTCGTTCGCGTTGAGGTCGCCGCGGCGCACCGACACGGTGACCTGGGCGACATCGGTGAGGGTCGCATCGGTCATCGTGTAGGTGAACGACTCCTCGCCGTAGAATCCGGGGGCCGGGGTGTATTCCAACACGTTGCCGTTGATGACCACGGTGCCGCCCTGGTTGGGGGCATTCGGGCCGGTGCCGACCGACAGGATGGTGTAGGTCTTGTTGATGTTCGGCCAGGTGATGTCGTTGGTCAGCACGGCCAGTGCATAGGACGAGCCGCCGCCGAGCACGGCATACCGGTCGGGGTTGGCATAGATGCCGGACGGTACGGTCGCGATGGTCACGCGGCCGGTGGTGCTGCGGGCCGGCGTGCCGCCGTCGGCGACGACGTACTGGAACTCGGCCTGGCCAATCACGTTCGATGGAACGAAGAGGAGAAAACCGCCAGAGGGATGCACGGACAGGGTGCCGATGCCGGGTGTGCCGACGGGGCTGACCGCCTGCAGGGTGAGTGACGTAGGCGACAGCGGCAGGGTCCGGTCATTTTGCAGCACGGTCAGCACGTAGGACGGCGAACCGGTGCTGGCGGCGATCTTGTAGAAATCGGGCACGGTGTCGATGCGGCCCACGGCGATGGTGGCCCGGCCGGTGCCGGTACCGCCGATGCGGTCGGTAACGAGGTACTCCACGGTGTCGAGGCCGACAAAGCCGGGGGCCGGGGTGTAGACCAGTCGGGTGGCGGCGGGATTGGTGGTCACGGTGCCATGCAGGGCCGGCGCGGTGATGGCGGCGATGCGGAGGTTGGTGACGACTTCGGTGACCAGGCCTTCGTTGGCGAGGACATCGAGTTCATTGTCGAAACTGCCGGGGATGACGCTGAAGGTGTCGTCCTGGACGCGCAAGGTGCCGCGGCGTTCGATGACCACGACGGTCACGTCGGCTTCGGCGGTCGAGGTGCCGCCGCCGTTGATCCGGTAGCGGAAGGTCAGCGGGGCAAGGCCGTTGGTGGCATCGAAGCGGAACGTGTTGTTGGTCAACACGGGTTGGCCGGGTTGCGAGGTGCTGACCAGCGCCTCGATGGTGAGGCCATTGCCGGAGGCCGGCAGCATGTTGTCGTTGGCGAGCACGGCGAGGGTGACCGACTCTCCGGCTGCGACGGCAAAGGCATCGGGGGCGGCCTCGAGGATGCCATTGATGGAAGCGACGGTCGAACGGACCATCACGCGGCCTTCGTCGGTATCGCCGGCGCTGTTGACGATGGTATAGCGGAAGTAATCATCGCCAACAAAACCGGCCGGCGAGCTGTAGGTCAGGGCCAGGCCGTTGCTGGTGACGGTGACGGTGCCGCCCTGCCAGGAGGGGCCGGCCGAGACGATCACCGGGGTGCCGGTGGCATCGGTGAAGTTACGGTCGTTGGCGAGCGCGTCGAGGGTGATGCCGCTGCTGCCGGCGGGGACGTAAAACTCATCATCGACGGCGAACAGGAAGCTGTTGTCGGTGATGGTGTACGGGAAGCGGTTGGTGAAGCTCTGCCAGTCGGCCAGCTGGTTCAACAACTGCGAGAACGGGGCGTCGTGCACGACCTGGGTGGCGTTCATCGAAACGAAGGCGAGGCCGGGGTTCGGCTGGTTGGTCACGGGCAGGATGGTGATGCGGTCGTCCGGTTCGGAGAAGTTGATATCCTTGTCCACGTCGTTCGTGCGCGGATCGAAGGCAAAGACGGTGTCCTCGTCGGTGGTGTGGAACACCGGGTTGGCGACGGGGGTATCGTTGCGGCCGGTGACGAGGACGGCGACCAGGGCGGTGACGGTGCCGCCGGTGAAGCCGTCGCTGACCACGGCGTTGAACGAATCGATGACGAGCTCATCGCGGACCAGGGCCTGCAAGGTGGTGGAGACGGAGGGCACGTAGGTCAGCAGACCGGCATTGAGGGAGACGTTCGCGCCGAGGCGGCTGACCGATTGGACGCCGGTCACGTTGAGCACATCGGTGCGGTCGACATCGGTATCGTTCACGAGGAGGTCCGCGGCGGCAAACTGCAGGGTCGTGTCCTCGTCGGTGGCGAACATGTCGGCCAGGACGATGGTGCCGGGCAGCAGGGTGCTCTCATCGAGGACATGCAGGTCCACGCGGTTGCTCGCGGTGGCGGGCGGCAGGGTGTACATCAGGTCGAGGCCGCTGCCGAGGATGGCGGGGAGGCCGTTGGTGCCGACGAGCGGATTGAGTTGGCCGAGCGAACCGGGATCGACGCCCGGGACCGGGGTGTTGTTCACGCCGGCGACGATGACATCGATGGAACCGATGCCGAGGGCGCCGTGGGTATCCTTCACCGCGTAGTAGAAGCGGTTGGTGTGAAACTCGCCCTCGGCCAGGCCCTGGAGGAAGGCGGAGGTGCGGGCATCGTACAGGAGGTGATCCTCCTGGGCGTTGGCGCGGAGGACAAGGGTCACTTCGGCGCCGACATCGGTCACGGCGTCGTAGCGGGTGTCCTCGGAGATCGTGACCCACAGACCCTTGGCGGGGTTGTTGTCGACAAAGAACACGGGGATGCTGAAGGTGCTGGCGTCGAGCACGGTAACGACATGGCTTCCGTTGTAGGAGGGGTGGCCCTGGTAGTTGGCGATGACCACGGTGTCGCCATCGGTCAGGCCATGGCCGGGCGAAGAGACGACCACCGGGGTTTGGCCGGGGGTTCCGGTGTACGCGGCCACGGGATTCACCGCGCCGAAGACGGCGACTACGCGCAGGGTGGTCCAGTCGTCATCGGAATCGATGTCGTCGTCGTTCGCCAGGATCTGCTGGTTGAGCAGGCTTGAGGGTGCGGGCACGGGATCACCGGGGAAGCTGATCGGGCTGCCGGCCAGTTCGGGGCGGACCATCAGGCGGGCGAGGCTGCGTTCGGTCACGTTGGTGACGGTATCATCGGTGGCGACCGGTGGATCGTTGATGCCGGTTACGCGGATGGTGACCGAGGCTTCGCTGCGGGCGGTGGGCGAGCGGGGTTCGGCGCTTTCCCAGCGACCGTTCAGGACGGGGCTTCCGGCGAAGGCGACCGGGATGGTGAACGAATCCTCGTCCACGATGGTGGCGGCGAAGCTACCCTGGTAATCGAGGGTGCTGGAACCGGAGAGGTAAATCACGGCGTTGTTGGTCAGGCGGTGGTTGGTCGAGGCGATCAGGGTCGTACCGGCGCCGCCGTCGGCGAAGGACTCGACGGGGGCGGAACCGATGTCGATCGTCTCGTAGAAGACGGCGTCGATAGCCTCCACGCCCAGGGCAATGTTCTGCAGCGAGGCGGTGGTGCGGGGATCGAAGAGCAGCCGGG
>CALBHI010000355.1 GCA_937894535.1 uncultured Verrucomicrobiota bacterium | reverse complement strand
CAGGAGCGCGCCCGTTCGGTCAATGTCGAGTTGCTTGATCTCGGTTCGCTGTTTGAGCAGGCTGATTACATCACGTTGCACATCCCGGAGAACAACGAGACGCGCGGCCTGGTCAACGCCGGGTTGATTGCCCGGATGAAGGACGGGGCGACGCTGGTCAATTGCGCCCGCGCCGGCATCATCAACGAAGATGATTTCCGCGCGCAGAAGGCGGCCAAGAAGCTGCGCTTGTTGAACGATGTATACCCGAAGGATGCCGAAGGGGCGAAGCCGATCGCCGACATCGCCGACATCATGGTCCCGCATCTCGGAGCCAGCACCAAGGAGGCCAACTTCAAGGCGGCCTTGCATGCGGCCGAGGAATTGATCGAATTCGACGAGAAGGGCATCAGCAGCTACATCGTCAACCGCGATATCCCGCCCGGGTTGGACGAGGCCTACGGCGAACTGGCCTACCTGTTGGCCCGGTTGTGCCGCCAGTTGGTTGGTCGTGACGCCAAGCTGAAGCTGATCGAGAGCAGTTTCTACGGATCGCTCAAACCTTACGCCAAATGGTTGCTGGTCCCGGTCGTTGCGGCGATCAGCGACGACTTCGACCGCTCCTCCGATCCGCGCGCCGCCTTGCAGTATCTGAAAGACATGGGCATCGATTTCGAGGACCGCGAGACGGACGACAAGAAGGGGTATGATAACTCGATCACCCTCGACCTGACCGCTGCGTTGTCGGACAGCAACCTGCGCCGGGTCAGTGTGCGGGGGACCCTGACGGAGGGCGTCATGATGATCTCGCGCATCAACGATTTCCACAGCTTGTACTTCGAACCGAAGGGCCATGCCGTCCTGTTCATCTACGATGACCGTCCGGGTGTGCTCGGCCATATTGGCGCCGCCCTGGCCGCCGCGAAGATCAACATCGACGACGTTCGCAACCCGCACGACTCCAAATGCGAGAAGTCGATTGCCATCCTCAAGGTGAACCAGAAGGTGCCGGGCGACGTACTGTCCCGGATTGCCTCCGACATCAAGGCCGAGACCTGGTTTAGCATTGATTTCCCGTCGGCCTGACCGCACTTCCGGCCGGAACCCTGGGCCTACAATCCGCTTGCCCTCCCATCGGTGGTTGAATACAACGATGGGGAGGTAACGCAAACACCACGTGGAGGATTCATGAAGAATGTGACGTTGATCGCGACCGGCCTGCTGTGCGCCGTGTCCTTGACCGGCTGCCAGACCCTGGGCCAGTTCACGGGAAAAACCCCGACGGAACAAACCAATGCCGATATGGGATTGGGCGAGTACAAGGGCCTGAAGCATGCCGTCGGCGTGAAGGGTTTTGAAAATGAAGCTGGCTGGCGGGGCCAATGGGAGTTGGGCAACAACCTGGCCTCCATGCTTGAATCCGCGTTGTTTGATACCGGCCGGTTTGTTCTGGTCGAACGCGAGAAGCTTACCGATGTGATCGCCGAACAGGATCTGGCGGCGAGTGGTCGTACGGCCAAGGCGGCCAAAGTGGCCAAGACCGGCGTCATCCGCTCGGCGCGCTACATTGCCACCGGTACGATCACCACGGTGGAGGAAGCGGCTTCGGGTGGCGGTGGCGGCGTCAGTGTCGGTGGATTCCGCGTCGGCCTGGGCGGATCGAAGGCCCAGATCACAATCATTGCCAAACTGATCGACACCTCGACGGGTGAAATCGTGGCCAAGGAACGCATTACCGGCAAGCCCGGCGGCATTGGCGCCAGCATCGGCTATTCCGGCAGCAGTTTCGGAGCCGATCTGGGCGGATTCACCAAGACCCCGCTCGGCGAAGCCGCGCAGGATTGCATCAACCAGGCCGCCAAGTTCTTCGCCAAGCAGATGGAGAACTTCCCGTTTGAAGGCAGCGTGATCAAAGTGTCTGACAAGGGCCAGGTGTTGATCAACCGCGGATCCGAATTCGGGGTGGCGGTCGGTCAGGAACTGGTCATGGCCGAGCAGGGCGAGGAGTTGCTCGACCCCGATACCGGCGAGGTGCTGGGCAACGAGGAAGGCGAGGAGATTGGTGTGATCCGCGTAGCCCGGGTAACCGAGAAGGTCAGCTATGCTGATGTGGTATCCGGTGAAGCCAATCCGGAGCCGGGCACGACGGTCAAGCTGAAGAAGTAAGCATCCACCGGCAGGTGGTGGAGCTTCGGCCGCCGGGAAACCGGCGGTCTTTTTTTATTCCGCAACGGGGTCAGGTCCGAGGGGCGTGGTCGCGGATTCCGCGTCTTGCTCCGGGCCTTCCGGGGACTCGCCCGTGCCAGCCTCGACTTTGGCGCGAATGGTAGCGTTGTCGGGGTCGAGTTCAAGGGCCCGCGCCCACCACTGTTGTGCCTCTTCCTGCTGGCCGAGGGCCTGGTGGATATCGCCAAGGTGGTCGGCGATGGTCGGATCGTCGGGGAGCAGTTCCGCGGCGCGCTGGATGTCGGCAAGGGCTTCCAGGTATTTGCCCTGGTGAAAATAGATCCAGCCGCGGGTGTCGATAAAAGCGGCATTGTCCGGTTCGATGTCGAGGGCAATGCCAATGTGATCGTAGGCCATGTCGAGTTTCACGCCGCGTTCAGCATGCATGTAGGCCAGGTAATTGTGGGAATCCGCGTGACCAGGTTCGACCCGTACGGCCTCGAGAAAATAGAATTCGGCTTTGTCGTAGTCCTTGGTGCGCTCCGCGGCGGCACCCAGCCAGAAATAAAACTGGCCTGTCAATTGTTCGCGCGAACCATCTTCATCCGATAGTGCATACGCCCGTTCAAGCAGGCGCAAAGCCTGGGCGGGCTGTTCGGCGTGGAACGCGGCCATGCCATGCAGGGTTTGGAAGGCTACGGTATCCGGCAGGATATCGGGAATCAGGTCGAGTACGGCGAGGGTGGCGGATAGCCGGTCGGCGCGGTTAAGGCTGCGGAGGTTGATGGTCAGATAATCCTCCACCGCGTCGGGATTCGTGGCGGTGGCTGTGCGCAAGCGATCCGCAGCTTCCTGGTATGCGCCTGTGAATTGCAGGCTGATCGCATGGTTCAGAAAAAAATTCGACATCAGCGGGGGACGGTCGGTTGAGGCAATGCCGTCTTCCACCAGTGAAAAGTGTGCAGCAGCCTCGGCGTGGTTGGTCTGGGCGGCGTAGGCATAACCGAGCATCTCAACGATCCGCATATCGTTCGGCATTTCCCCGCGTGCCTCCAGAAGCAAGGCAAGCGCATCGTCAACCTGGTTGCGGGCGAGCAGCAGGAAGGAGAGTTTGATATAGGCTTCGGGGGCGTTCGGATTGATGGCGATAACGGCCGCCAGTTTCTCACGCGCCTTGTCCGGTTGCTCATCCTGATCGTACAGCTCCGCCAGGTAGTACAGGAGCCGGATATTGTCGGGTTGGCCTGCGGCGATCTGCTCCAGCAACTCGATGGCTTTGCCGTGGTTGCCGATCGCGGCGAGGTTGACCGCAAGTTTTTGGCGGATCATCAGGTCATCGGGATTCAAGGCCTCAATCCGGGCAAATACCTCGATGGCTTCCTCGATGTGGCGGTGCAGGATGAGCAGGTCGCCGTACTGGGTCAGCAGGTAGGGATCCTCAGGAAACGCCTCCGTCGCGGTGGCCAGGACCTCGAGCGGACCGGTGGGCAGGGGGGCGGCCCGGTTCTTGGAGCGAATGGCCGCGGCATCGTTCAGGTACAGCTCACCCAGCGCCTGGTAGATGCCGAGCCGGTTATCCACCTTCCCGAGGGCGTGTTCCAGGGTGCGTATCGCTTCGTCACGATCCTTCAGGCGTGCATATACGGATGCGATTTCCAGGTAGTTGGCCGCTTCGTTCGGTTCGATCTCCGCCGCGCGGGCCAGCGGGATCAAGGCTTCGCGGTGCCGTCCCTGGATACGCAGACCCAGCGCGCTAAGCTGCAAGGCGCGCAGGTTCCCCGGATCTTGCCGCAGAGCCTCTTCCAGCACCGCGGCCATATCATCAAAGCGGTTTTGGTGAAAATACGCGATGGCCAGCTCGATGCGCAGTCCGACATGGTCCGGATCGCTGGCTACGGCCGCTTCGTAATGCTTTACGGCATCCGCATCGGAGCCGTTGGAACCCTCCAGCACGGCCATGCTGTAATGGGCGAGCGCGCGTGATGTCTGGTCAATGCGTTGGTCGGCAGCGCTGGGGCCATTCGCGGGCTGCTCGTGTTGGCGTGGGAAAACCACGGAAGCACAGCCCGCCAGAAGCACCAACGCCGAAAAACCGAGCAGTCCACGATGGATGACGGCTGTGTTCATTCGGCTATTCAGTTGTTCCCGGCGGGGCGAACCCCGCGCGGTTATCTCTTCTTGTGGCGGTCGGCGGCCGAGCGCTTCTTGCGTTTGTGCTTGGCCATCTTCTTGCGCCGCTTTTTCTTCACGGAACCCATAGTACTCTGCTTCCTTGTTGGTCCTTTAGGGGACGACTTTGTTCAAACCGATTTCGATAATGCCTTCGGCGCCGGCGGCCTTGAGCTGGGGAATGATCACACGCACGACCGATTCGTCCACAACCGACTCGATCGAGTACCAGCCATCCGCGGCCAGTTGGTTGAGGGTGGGGGCATGGAGTGCGGGGAGGAGTTTGGTCACGCGGTCGAGGTTGTCCTTGTGCGCGTTCAGTTTGATCAGAACCTTCGTCTCGGCAGCCAGGGCACCTTGGAGCAACATGGCGATTTGTTCGATCTTGCTGCGTTTCCAGGCATCTTGCCAGCTCTGCTGGTTGGCGATGAAACGGGTGGTTGACTCCAGCACCGTATCGACAATGCGCAGGTTGTTGGCGCGGAGCGACGATCCGGTTTCGGTGATTTCGACGATGGCATCCACCAATTCGGGCGCCTTCACTTCCGTCGCGCCCCAGGAGAATTCGACTTCGGCGTTTACCTTGTGCTTGGCCAGATACTGGCGGGTCAAGCCGACCGCCTCGGTGGCGATCCGTTTGCCTTCGAGGTCCTTGGCCGACTGGATGGTCGAATCGTTCGGAACGGCAACAACCCAGCGCACCGGCTTCAAGCCGACCTTGGCATACACGAGGTTGGCGACTTCATGGACCGTGGATTGGTTTTCAACCACCCAGTCATGCCCGGTCAAGCCGGCGTCCAGCACACCCTGCTCGACATAACGGCTGATTTCCTGGGCACGGATGAGGCGGCAATCGATTTCCGGGTCGTCGACCGACGGAATGTACGAGCGGGATCCCGTGCGTAGCGTGAATCCAGCCTTCTTCATCATGGCGAAGGTCGAATCCTGCAGACTACCCTTCGGCAAACCCAATACGATTTTTTTCTTGTCCATGGCGCTTCTTTCTCTTCTGTAAGGGGTGGAGACACTAGTGGATACGTCGGGTGAAGTCCACTAAATCTCGTGGGTACCATCCAATATCGACAGTTGCCGGTACGGCGTAATCAATCCCGGGGAGGAACCTTGACACCCGAGCTGTACTGATTTACTATTATCAAATATCAATAGGTGAGGTTTTATGAAGATCACTACGTGGGTTGTCGCAAGCAGTGTTTTGTTGTTGGGTGGTGGAGCCGTGATTCCGGTACTGGCTGAAGAGGGAGCTGAGCCTTGGTGGCTGGCTCCTACAGTCGGTCCATTGTCCCCCAGTTTGCACATGAATGCCGCTATCGGCGATTCTTCCGGTGATGCCGAGGAATTGGCCGTAGGTCATCACGATCCGAACCGGGAGGATGGCACGGTGCAGGCGATTGAGCCTGGATTATCCCTTCGTTTGGGCCAGTTGGAGGGTTTTGCCACCTATGCGATTTCCTATGGCGCGGAAGAGGAATGGGAGAACGAATGGGAGGAGGCCTTCTTGAAGGTTCGTGATCTTCCGGGTGGTTTTGAGGTGCGTGGAGGTCGTATGCTCGGACGGTTCGGCTACCAGAACGCGCGGCATTTGCACGCATGGAGTTTTGTGGACACGCCCTTGGTGTTGGGGCGTTTTCTCGGCGATCACGGATTGTGGTTCGACGGTGTTGACCTGACCTGGTTGCGTCAGGATGTGGGAGTGACCTACGGAATAACGGTCGCTTACGGCAAGGCCGTTGGCCACGAGCATGAACACGGCGAGGGGGAGCATGAGGGTGAGGAGCACGCCGAGCATGATGAGGATCATGACCATGAGGGCGAGCACGCCCATGAAGACGAGCACGGGCATGAGCACGAGGAGTTGGCCTTCGATGACGAGGTCGCTTCCGCACGTTTGTTCACCCAGCGCAACCTGGATGACTTCCGCTCCTATGAGTCCGGTCTTTCCCTCGCCCTTGGGGATGAGGAGGCCGGCCGCCGCATGACCGTGGTTGGATGGGACTTCACCTACGCCTGGCGCCAGAATGGTCTCGCCCCCGGTGGCCGTTCCTACGTGTGGACGACGGAGGTCCTTTACCGTGATCTCGAGCGTGGCGGAAGCGGCCACGATCACGACGAAGACCACGAGGGTGAGGAACATGCGGAGCATGATCACGATCATGAAGGTCTGGCCGGAGGAGCCGAATTCGGCTTCTACACCCAGTTTGTCTACACGCCCAACCAAGCGCTTGATCTCGGCACCCGGCTGGGCTATGTGGAAGGTAACGATGACCTTGAGACCGGAGAACGTTTTCAGATCAGCCCCGCCATCACGGTGTACCCCGATCCGTACCGCCGCACGTCCATCCGCACCCAGTACAATTATGATGACTTGGACGATGGCACCGAGGAGCATACGGTCTGGTTGCAACTTGGTCTGGCCTGGGGTGGCGCTGAAGTTCGCTAGGAGCTGGTATGTCTAACCTGGCCCGCTGGTTATTGGCCGGCTGGTTGTTCACGGCCGGCTGGGGCCACGCCGACCCCGCCGTACCGCTGCGCATCGCCTCGCTGCACCCCATTGTCAGTGATCTAGCCCGTCAGGTGGGCGGGGGCATGGTGGCCGTGATCGACCTGATGCCGCTGGATTCAAACCCCCACACCTATTACCCGACCCCGGCGAACCTCAAGGCGGCGTCCGATGCCGATCTGGTCATCGCCGCCGGCAAGGGGCTGGAAACCTACCTGGATGAATTCCGGCAATCGCTGGGTGGGGTGGTTCCGGTGTACGAGGTGGGTCGTTCCGTGCCGTCCCTGCGCGTGGAGGCTGATGAGGTGTTCGTTTGTTGTCCGAATCATGCCCACGGCGCGATGGATCCGCATTGGTGGCACAGCGTGAGGAACGCCCGCCGGGCCGCGGTCACGCTCGCCGAGGAACTTGGACGCCTTCGCCCGGAGTCGGCTGATGCATTCAAGCAGAACGCCAAAGCTTACGCGGTGCGGCTCGATGCCCTGTATGCGTGGGCCAAGGCGGAAATCGCCTCCATCCCGCGCGCGGACCGTGAACTGACCACCGCCCATGCCGCTTTCGGATACCTGTGCCGCGAACTGGGCCTGCGCTCGATCACCATCCTCGGTCTCACCAATGCCCACGAGCCCGAGCCGGGCTACCTCAAGGAGGTCATCAAGAACTTGCGCGACCACGACGTCAAGGCCGTCTTCCCGGAGGTGAATGCCAACCCGAAGGTGCTGGAAAGCCTGGCCCGCGAAGCCGGGGTGAGGATTGGTGGCCATTTGTACGCCGATATGGTCGGGATGGATGATCCCACCTACGAGGCGATGATGCGCCATAATATCAAGGCAATTACCGATGCCCTGACGAAGGGGCGGTGACCTTCCATGCGCGGACAACCCTGGTGGCAATGGCTGGTTTTCGCGGCGGGTTGGCTGGTGCTGGCCTGGCCGATCCTGCGGGTTACCGACGCGGTCACGGCGGAGCGTACGGAGGCTGCGGCCCCGGTGGCGGTACCATCGACCCATGCCTGGCTGACCCTCGAATGCTCCGTTGTTCCACTGGCCTTGGTTGTGCGCCAGGGCGATCGGGTGGTGTGGCGCGAGGATGCCCCTTCGGAGCGGCGCGTTGAGACCGATGTGGAGCTGGCGGTCGATGGCATGGGCGTCGATTTCCACGTGGAGGTCGCCTTGCCGGATGGAACCCACGCCGTCGAAGTAACCCTCGATGTCGATGGCTACCCGCGCCGGGCGCGCACCCTGTGGACCGACGGTCCGCTTTCGGAACGCTTGGAATTCCTGTGGGGTGCGCGGTGAATGGCACGCGCATCGAGGAACACCACCATCACACGTTGAAGGCTGACGGCCTTCATGTGCACTATGGGTCGATCTGCGCGCTGCATGATGTGAGCTTTGAACTGACGTGCGGAACCGCCGTGGCGTTGATCGGCGGGAACGGCGCGGGCAAAAGTACGTTGATGAAGCGCATGGTGGGGTTGATCCCGCCCAGCGCCGGACAGGTCGTCTGGCGCGGGGTGCCGATGGCCCAGAGCACCCACGAGATCGCATACCTGCCGCAACGCTCCGATGTGGACTGGTCGTTTCCCCTGACTGTGCGCGGTCTGGTGGAACTCGGGCGTTATCCGCTGCTCGGTCCCTGGCGGCGTTTCGCGGCCGCCGACCATGCGGCGGTGACTCGTGCGATGGACCGCATGCAGATCGCTGCCCTGGCCGGACGGCAGATCGGCCAGCTTTCCGGCGGACAGCAGCAGCGGGTGATGATTGCCCGTGCGCTGGCCCAGGATGCCCATGTCCTGCTGCTCGATGAGCCGTTTGCCGGTCTTGACCAGCCCTCGCAGGAACTGTTGATACGTCTCCTCCGCGAACTGGTAAGCAGCGGACACCTGGTGGTTGCTTCCCATCATGACCTCAAGACGGTCAGTGATATCTTCGACCAGGCAATCCTCTTGAACGGCACGCTGATAGCCCACGGTCCCAGTCGCGACGTGTTGACCCCGGACAACCTGGTGCGGGCCTTTGGAGCGTTGCCATGATCGAAGCCATCCAGGACATGTTGTCGTACCAATTCAACCAGCGGGCGTTGCTCGCCGCGGTCATGATCGGGTTCCTGAATGGCTATACCGGCGGGTATGTGGTGTTGCGTCGCGGCGCACTGTTTGCCGGCGCGTTGTCGCATACCCTGTTTCCCGGCATCGCGGTCGGTGCTCTGCTGGCTGGACTCAATCCCTACAGCGCACTCATCGGCGCGTTTGTCATGGCGTTGGTGGTCGGGTTGGGCAGCCAGGGCGTGGCGGCGCATTCCCGGGTAGACCGCGAAGCGGTTATGGCCATTTTCTATACCGCAGCGACCGCCGGAGGCTTGCTGGTACTGGAGCGGCTAGGTACCTATGTCCGGGTGGAGGATTATCTCTTCGGCAACATCCTGCGCGTATCGAACTGGGACTTGTGGTTCGTGTTTATCGCCGGATTTGTCGTGCTGTCCACCGTGATGCTCTTTCAGCGTCCGCTGCTTGTCTTCCTGTTTTCCAACGACCTCGCCGCTTCGTACGGACTGTCGGTCCGGTTGATCGACTACCTGCTGGCCGCGCTGGTCGTGGTCACCATGGTCACCTCGCTGCAGGCGGTCGGGGCGCTCCTGGCCATCGGCCTGCTCGTTGCACCGGCCGCGACCATGTACCTGTTTTCCGACCGCCCGTCCGTCATCCTGTGGGGCGGGGGCGTGGCCGGGGTGATCATTTCGGTCGGTGCGGTGGTGATCACGAACGTCGCCGACCTGCAAACCGGCGCCGTGATGGTTATCCTGCTTGGCGCGTTTTTCCTGATCGGATTCCTCGTGAGCCCGCGCTACGGCCTGCCCGGTTCTCTGCGCACACGACGGAAACCGATCGATCCCTGACCGTCCCGCGGCCGCCTGCTTGCGCTTTGCCGGTCGTCCGCGTATGATCGCGCATCATGCCGGAAGCCTTTTGTCCATCCTGCGGCAAGAAAACCCTGATGATCGTGGAGCCGGTTTACGAAGGTTTCACCCGCGTCGGGGAGCGCCAGCGGTGTGCCGTGTGCCGCCATGCCATGCCCATGACAGGTGCCGATATGAAAGGCGCCAACCCGTCCGCCGCCCCGGCCACCCGCAAACTGCCGTCGATCTTCAGCGAAGAAGACCGCTCGCCGGGGATCCAGTTGTTCAATGCCGGTGAAAACGAGCGGCTTTGCCGGTATTGCCAACATTACACCGTCAACCCGTTCCGCCAGTGGTGCGGGTTGCACCGACGCGATGTCGAGGCTACCGATACCTGCGACCGGTTCGTGAAAAAGCTTGAAAAACCTCCGCTTGTCTAGCCTTCCCTGCCACTGAACGGACGGAGGTTGTACGGTGTCTAAGTACGCCGGAAAAGGAGCATGGCACCATGAATGTTGATCAGTTCACCATCAAAGCCCAAGAAGCGCTGCAGCAGGCCCAGAGTCTGGCCGGCGAACTCGGCCATGCCGAATTGCTGCCCGAACACCTTGCCCTCGCGTTGATCCGGCCCTCGGATGGGGTGGTCCGGGCCCTTCTGGCACGGATGGGTGTGGAGCCGGCCCTTCTGGAGGAGGCGATTGCTCGTCATCTCGATCGGCAAGCGAAGGTATCGGGGGCATCGGAGCGCTATCCCTCGAAGGCCTTTCGTGCGGTGCTCGACCGGGCGAGGCAGGACGCCCGCACCATGCACGACGAATTTGTCAGCGTGGAACACTTGTTGCTCGCCTTGCTGGATGTGAAGGAGGCTGCGTTCCCGGCGCTGGCCGCCAAGGCCGGGCTGACGCGCGATGCCGCCCTGAAAGCGCTGCAGGCGGTGCGCGGCTCGCAACGTGTAACCGATGCCAATCCCGAGGATA
>CALBHI010000354.1 GCA_937894535.1 uncultured Verrucomicrobiota bacterium | reverse complement strand
GGCCAGCATTCGGAGGAGGACCGCCATGCCGGCAAAACGATCGCGGCAGGGATCGATCGCCGAGATCATCACGCCCCCGATGTTCTCGCCCCCCACCGCCGCGCCATGCTTGAGCATCGCCTCCGCGACGTTGATTTCACCGATGCGGGTTCGCACCACCGGGCACTGGTATTTTGCGGCGATCAGGTCCACGGCCTTGCTGGTCGGCACGTTTACGCAAACCGGTCCGCGGCCGTGGGCCTCCAGGATCTGCCACACCGCGAGGGCCAGGGTCAGGTCCTCACCAATCGGCTGGCCCTGGTCATCGACAATGGCCAAGCGGTCGCCATCCGGGTCCTGGGCAAATCCCACGTCACACCGATACTCCAGCACGGCGCGCCGCAAGCGGCCGAGGTTCTGGGGCAGCGGCTCCGGCTCGCGCTCGAACTGACCGGACGGCGTATCGAATACCGGATACACTTCACAGCCGAGCATGGTTCCAAGCAGAAAGGGCGAGTACAGGGCACCAACTCCGTTGCAACAATCGATGGCAACCTTGAGCCGGCGGCGGCGGATCGCGCGCACATCGACAAACTTCAGGATCCGCTTGAAATGCTCTTCGGTTGGATACGCATCGGTGCGGATGCGCCGGATCTCGTTTTCCGCGACGAGCGGAAATTCCTGCTGGTGGTAGACATCGAACAACTCCTGCGCACGCGACTCCGACAGGAACAAGCCGTCCGGTCCGATGAACTTCAGCGCATTCCAGTCAGCCGGGTTGTGGCTGGCGGTGATGGCTATGCCTCCGCGGGCACCGGTCGCCGGGACCATCATCAGCAAGGTCGGGGTCGGACAAATGCCGGTCAACACCGGCGCGCACCCGACACTTTGCAGACCGGCCACGACGGCGTGCTCGATCATCGCCCCGGTGGGCCGGGTGTCACGGGCGATCAACACCGGACCCGGACCGACAAACGTGCCAAACGCCTGCGCGAACGTCGCGGCCAGTTGCGGGGTAAAGGAAACGCCCACCACGCCGCGCACGCCGGAGACGCCGACCTTGAGCGCTTCCTTGATGGATTGGGGCGTGCGTTCGCTCATGGCATCACAACGAAGCTCCGATCATGCGGACCATCATGTCCGCGTTTTTCTCGGCCTTTTCGCGTTGGACCGATTCCGAGATCACCCGGACGATCTGCTCGGTATCGGATGCGCGTGCATGCAACCAGCCGTCCGGCCAGTCGATCCGGAATCCATCGGTGGTATCGAACGACACCGCGCCTTCGAAGGCATCCCTCTGGGCCCGGATATGTTCAATGGCTCCATACCCGCGGCGCGAGCCGCAGGTGACCGAGCGTTTGACGATGTGGTAGCGCGGCAGGTCCTGGATCAGGCCGGACAACGGACGGTTGCGCACCGCCATCGCCTCCAGCACCAAAGCCATCATCAGGAATCCGTCAAAGCCGCGGTTGAAAGCGGGTAGCATCACACCGCCGCTGCCTTCGCCGCCGATCACGCCGCCCTCGTCCTCCAGTGCGGCATGGATATAGGCCTGGCCGACCTGGGTCTTGACCACCCGGCAGTGGTGGCGCGCGGCCAGGTCATCGATGCTGCGGGTGGTGCAACTGTTGGTGACGACGGTGCCGGGTTTGCGGCGCAGGATGTAGTCGGCAATGACGGCAAAGGTGTATTCCTCGCTGGTGGGTTCACCGGCCTCGGTCACCATGGACATGCGGCTCATGTCGCTGTTCAGCACGAACCCGACCTGTCCCTTGACGTGGCGGATGAACGAGGCCATCTGGAGTGCGCTGCGCGGCCGCGGTTCGGCTTCGCGGGGCAGGTAGCCGGACGGCTGGTCGTTGACCGCGATCAGGTTGAATCCGAATTCGTGGGCGAAGGTCTTCAGGTAGGGCGAACCGGCCCCGACCAGCGGATCGATCATCACGGTGAACGCGGCGTTGCGGATCGCCTCGACATCGATGTGGGCGGCGAGGGAAGTGAAGTAGGCATCGGCGAGATCCCCCACTTCCTGGACGCGGCCGATGGACCCGGAACGTTTGCGGAGGAAGTCGCCGGCATGGAACAAATCCAGCACGGTCTCACCACCAACCGGGGCGATGAAGGCGCCATCCGGTCCAAGCAGGGTGAGCGAATTCCATCCCATGCCGTTGTGGCCACCGGTGATGGAGACGCCACCCACGGCATGGAACGGTTTCACGGCGAACTGCAGCATCGGGGTCGGGCAGATCCCGAGGTCAACGACTTCACAGCCGCAACTGACCAGCGTGGAGAGCACGGCGGAATGGAGCATCGGACTGGAATAGCGGGTGTCGCGGGCGAGGAGCAGTTTGCCGCCATCGACAAACGTGCCGTAGGCGGCGGCGAAGTCCATCACCGTGCGGATGGTCAGTGACTGGCCGACAAATCCACGTAGACCAAAACTGGCCAGGCGCAGGCTCATGGCGCCTCCTCATGGCGAGCGGGTTCGGAACCCGGAACCAGGGATGACGTGCCGGCGGCCCGTTTGCGGTCCCAGGCCATCACCACCCAGATGCATCCCTCGTAGAGGATGACCAGCGGGATGGTCATGATGATCTGCGAGACGACATCGGGCGGGGTCAGGATGCAGGCAATGATCAATGCCCCGACGATGGCGTGGCGGCGGTGCTCCCGCAACCACACGCCGCTGACGATGCCGAGCCGGCCGAGGACGAGCAAGACCATGGGAATCTCGAAGGCAAGGCCGAAGGCGACCAGCACCTGCACCGAAAAACTCACGTAACTGCTGAGGGTCCAGAGCGGCGAAACACCGAGCCAGTCGTTGAACAGGTACATCGCGGACAGGGCGAAGGGCAGCGTGTACACATACCCGAACAGGACACCGCCGATGAACAACACGATGCCGAGCGCTCCGGCCTGCCCCGCCAGGCGTTTTTCCGTGGTGGTCAGGGCCGGCAGGATGAATTGGCCGATGATGACCACGAGCAACGGGGAACTGATCAGGATGCCACCCCAGAAGGCGATGTGCATGGCCGAAACGAAGGCCCCGGCGACCTCCATCGACTGGAGCATCGCATCGGGATTTTCGGTTACGAGGTACAGCGGTTGCTTCAACAGACCGAGTAGAAACGGGGCCAGCGGAAACGCGATGACCATGCCGAGGGCGACCACGGCGGCGGATCGCAACAGGGTCCGGCGCAGATCCTCGAGATGGTCGAGGAACGGCTTGACCAGCCCGTCATCGGGGTTATGCGCGGTCTGACTCATTCCGTTCGACGGCGTGGGCGGATGGGGTTACGCGGAGATCGTCTTCCGGTTCAACCGCGGGAGCGGGTTGCCCGGGCTGGGTCTTGGGCGCGGCGCGCGGCGGCGGATCACGGTCGATGTCCGCGCGCATAATCTCATCGGTCACATCGCGGCTGGCTTTGCGGAACGCCTCCATGGATTTGCCAAGGTTGCGGGCGATGGAGGGCAGGTTTTTCGAGCCGAACAACAACAGGGCCGCGATCAGGATCAGCACGATCTCCCCGCCGCTCATCGAACTGC
>CALBHI010000353.1 GCA_937894535.1 uncultured Verrucomicrobiota bacterium | reverse complement strand
AGGGGCCCATGACCACGTCGCCGAACATGTCGAGGAAGCGGCGGTAGCAGTCCCAACCCGCGCGCGGGTTGTTGGTCTTGGCGATGAAGCCGAGGACCGACTTGTCGTTCATGCCGAGGTTCAACACGGTGTCCATCATGCCCGGCATGGAGATCGCCGCGCCCGAACGGACGGAAACCAGCAACGGATCCTTGGCGTCGCCCAGCTTCTTGCCCATCAGCTTCTCGAGCTTGTTGAGCTGCATGACGACCTGGTCCCACATGCCCGGCGGATACTTGAAGCCGTTTTTGCTGTAGTAGGCGCAGGCCTCGGTGGTGACGGTGAAGCCCGGAGGAACCGGGAGGTCGGCCAGCGCCATGTCGGCGAGGTTCGCACCCTTGCCGCCGAGGATCGGCTTCATGCTCGCATCGCCTTCGGTGTATTTCTTACCGAAGCCGTAGAAGTAGACGTACTGTTTGCTGGCTTTCTTGCCAGCGGTCTTTTTGGCTGCCATGACGGGACTTTCTCCTGATGTTGATTACCCCGGAAACGCCCGGGAAAAAGTAGCCGGAGAGTAACAAAAAGAGGGGGGTAGTCAAGCGCGAGAAGCGGGAAGCACGCGGCCGCGATGGCCAAAGGGATGGGCGGGACCACCCGGAAAGGCGGACACATGGCCATCCGGCCCGGAAAACAGAACCGGCCGCGCACAGGCGCGGCCGGTTGGGGATGGAAGGGGTCGCCGGCCGGGCGACGGCCCGGTCGGCGCGGCAGCCGGAATCAGCGCAACGACCGCATGTACTCGGCACGCATGCGGGCGATGTTTTCGATGCTGATGCCCTTGGGGCAGGCCGCTTCGCATTCGGCGTGGTTGGAGCAGTTGCCGAAGCCTTCGGCGTCCATCTGGCCGACCATCTTCTGGGCGCGGCTCTTGCGCTCGGCGTGGCCTTGCGGCAGCAGCGCGAACTGCGAGATCTTGGCGCTGACGAACAGCGAAGCCGAGGCATTCGGGCAGGCCGCGACGCAGGCGCCGCAGCCGATGCAGGCGGCGGAGTCCATGGCCTTTTCGGCGATGTCCTTCGGCACCGGGATGGCGTTGCCGTCGGGCGCGGAGCCGGTGTTTTCCGACACATAACCGCCCTTGCCGATGATGCGGTCGAAGGCGCTGCGGTCGACCACGAGGTCCTTGATGACCGGGAAGGCCTTGGCGCGGAACGGTTCGACGGTGATGGTGCAGCCGTCCTCGAACACGCGCATGCGCACTTCGCAGGTGGTGCAGGCGAGTTTCGGGCCGTGGGCCATGCCGTCGATCACCAGGCCGCAGGTGCCGCAGATGCCTTCGCGGCAATCGCTGTCGAACGCTACCGGCTCCTCGCCTTTCTTGATCAGTTCCTCGTTCAGGGCGTCGAGCATTTCCAGGAACGACATTTCCGGGATGATGTTGTCGACGGTGTAATCGCGGAACGCGCCCGGGAGTTCCGGACCTTCCTGCCGCCAGATCTTGAGGTTGAATTTCATGGTGTGGTTTCCTGTATTCCCTGCGCCTCGCGGAGGCGCTACTACACCGGTGTAGTAGCCGCTCCGGGAGCGGCATTGTTACTTGTAGCTGCGTTGCGCCAGATGCACGGCCTCGAAGGTGAGGGGTTCCTGGTGGCGGACCGGCACGGCGCCTTCGCCCTGGTACTCCCAGGCGGCGACGTGGCAGAAATCCTTGTCGTTGCGTAGGGCCTCGCCCTCCTCGGTCTGGTATTCCTCGCGGAAGTGGCCGCCGCACGACTCGTTGCGCTCGAGGGCGTCGCGGGCCATCAGCTCGCCGAGTTCCATGAAGTCGGCGACGCGGCCGGCAAACTCGAGGCTCTTGTTCAGGTCGTCGCCGGTGCCGCCGACCTTGACGTTTTTCCAGTAGTCCTCGCGCAGGGCGCGGATGTCGCTGATCGCCTGGGTGAGGCCCTTGGCGTTGCGGCCCATGCCAACCTGGTCCCAGAGGATGCGGCCGAGTTCCCAGTGGTAGTCGCGCACCGTCTTGTTGCCCTTGATGGCGAGCAGGCGGGCGGTCTGGTCCTTCACCCCGGCGACGGCCTGCTTGAAGGCGTCGTGGTCGGTGCCGACCTTGGGCAGCTTGTTGCTGGCGAGGTAATCGCCAAGGGTATAGGGGATCACGAAATAGCCGTCTGACAAGCCCTGCATCAGCGCGCTCGCGCCGAGGCGGTTCGCGCCGTGGTCGGAGAAGTTCGCCTCGCCGAGCACGTGCAGCCCGGGGATCGTGCTCATCAGGTTGTAGTCCACCCACAGGCCGCCCATGGTGTAGTGCGGCGCGGGGTAGATACGCATCGGGGTGTGGTACGGATCGTCGGCGGTGATCTCCTCGTACATGGCGAAAAGGTTGCCGTAGCGTTCCTTGATGGTGGCCTGGCCAAGGCGTTTGATCGCGTCGCCAAAGTCCAGGTACACGGAGTAGCCGGTGGAACCGACACCGCGGCCATCGTCGCAGATGGCCTTGGCGGCGCGCGAGGCGATGTCGCGCGGGACGAGGTTGCCGAACGCGGGGTAACGGCGCTCGAGGAAGTAGTCGCGCTCGACCTCGGGAATTTCGTGGGGCGGACGCTTGTCGCCCTTGGTCTTGGGCACCCAGACGCGGCCATCGTTGCGCAGGCTCTCGCTCATCAGGGTCAGCTTCGACTGCGACTCGCCGAGCAACGGCAGGCAGGTCGGATGGATCTGCGTGTAGCAGGGGTTGGCAAAGTACGCGCCGCGCTTGTGGCAGCGCCAGATCGCGGTGGCGTTGCAGTTCACCGCGCAGGTGGAGAGGAAAAACACCGTCGAGTAGCCGCCGGTCGCGACAAGCACCGCATCGGCCGCGTACGACTCGATCTCGCCGTTGACCAGGTTGCGGCAGATGATGCCGCGGGCCACGCCGTCGACCTGGACGAGGTCGAGCATCTCGCGGCGCGGGAAGAGTTTCACGCGGCCGGCATCGACCTGGCGCATCAACTGGCCGTAGGCGCCGAGCAGCAATTGCTGGCCGGTCTGGCCGCGGGCGTAGAAGGTGCGCGAGACCTGGGCGCCACCGAACGAGCGGTTCGCGAGGGTGCCGCCGTACTCGCGGGCAAAGGGCACGCCCTGGGCGACGCACTGGTCGATGATGTTCACGCTCATTTCGGCGAGGCGGTGCACGTTCGCCTCGCGAGCGCGGAAGTCGCCGCCCTTGATCGTGTCGTAGAAGAGGCGGTGCACGCTGTCGCCGTCGTTCTGGTAGTTCTTCGCCGCGTTGATGCCGCCCTGCGCGGCCACGCTGTGGGCGCGGCGCGGGCTGTCCTGGATGCAGAAGTTCAACACGTTGTAGCCGAGTTCGGCCAGCGAGGCCGCGGCCGCGCCGCCCGCCAGGCCGGTGCCGACCACGATGATGGTGTGCTTGCGCTTGTTGGCCGGGCTGACCAGCTTGCAGTTCGCCTTGAAGGTGCTCCACTTGTCGGCCATCGGGCCGGCCGGGATTTTCGAGTTCAGAATCGTTTCAGCTACTGTAGTCATCGCTTGCTCCCGCCGCGCACCGGGCGCGCGGCGAATATCCATCATGGGTGTTCCTGAAAGTACGTTACGGCCCGGCCACGACAGCCCGCAGGGTTTCCG